>QMSU01000286.1 GCA_003650975.1 Thermoplasmata archaeon | reverse complement strand
TGTTCGGCAGCACGCGCATGAGTGCAATATCCTCGAGCATCTGGTGGCTGGCACCATCCCCTCCCACCGATATGCCTGCATGGGTGGCAACTATTTTGACATTAAGCGCCGGATAGGCAATTGACTGGCGGATGGCATCGTAGCTTCTTCCGGTGGCAAACACGGCAAAGGTGGAAACGAACACTATTTTCCCGCAGCTTGCAAGGCCGGCGGCGGTTCCCATCATATTCGCCTCTGCAATGCCGCAGTCAAAGAATCTCTCAGGGAACACCGTGCCAAACCGCTTTGTTTTCGTGGAGAGCGCCAGGTCTGCATCCAGCACCACCACATTCTCGTTCTCCTGCCCCAGCTCAATGAGTGCAGAACTGTAGGCATCCCGCAAACTCCGCTTTTTGTTCATCAGATGTGCATTAACCATTTAATCCCTCGCTGCATGTTCCAGTTCGTTCATTGCCAGTTTATACTGCTCATCGCTTGGCGGCTTCCCATGGAATGAGAGCGTGCCTTCCATAAACGAAACCCCCTTTCCCTTTATGGTGTTCGCGATTATCATGGTCGGCTTTTCATTGAAGGTGATTTCGTGAAAGGTGGCCAGAATTTCCTCCACGTCATGACCGTCTATCTCGATGACATCCCAGCCGAATGCCTGCCACCTCCAGGCGAGCGGTTCGATATGCATTATTTCCTCGGTCGGCCCATCAATCTGGAGTTTGTTGCGGTCAAGAATGGCAATCAAGTTATCCAGTTTATAGTGAGATGCGGTGTTTGCCGCCTCCCATACCTGTCCCTCCTGCACCTCCCCATCTCCGAGAAGGACAAATACACGGTAGTCTTTCTTATCCAGCTTTCCCGCAAGGGCCATACCCACTGCTGCACTGAGCCCCTGCCCCAGCGAGCCGGTGGACATATCCACACCGGGCACCTTTCGCATGCACGGATGTCCCTGGAGGAAATGTCCTATCTTGCGCAGATTTTTCAGCTCCTCAACGTCAAAATAGCCGGCCAGTGCCAGTGCCGCATAGAGTGCAGGGGCGGTGTGCCCCTTCGAGAGTACGAATCGATCCCTGTCCTCCCAGTGGGGATCCTTCGGGTTGTGCCTCATCTCATGAAAATACAGGCAGGCAATAATATCGGCAGAGGAAAGGCTTCCTCCGGGATGGCCCGAGCCCGCCCGATATACCGATTCTATGACCCACTTTCGTATCTCGAGGGCCTTTCGTTTGATATCCTTCACGAGCTCTTCTTCATGCATGGTACTCAAAAAACACGGGATTGCCTTCTGATTCTGTGCCATTTCTCCTCGTCATTTCTCTGCCTGTTTCTGCAACCATCATACTGTAAATGCCGCTGCATATTTAATTTATTCCACCCCGCGAAGGGTAGATTTATAAGTTCTCATATATTCTCATAATAAGGGTGAACAATGAGAACGGTAGCATGGTGCGTGCTGATGGCTGTCTTCATGATATCGCCGTCTGCATGGACAGGCTTTTCTGGCATTGAAAATAGCCGTATCACTCCAACAAACGTCACAGAACCTTTGCTTGTGATTGATGAAATTTCAGGGGGCTTTGGACTCTCGGTGGTTATCAGAAACACTGGAACAGAGGAGGCATATGACGTGAAATGGTCAGCTGAAATTGACAGTGATGGCCTCATGTTGTTTGGCACTCACCGGGAAGGCGTGATTTCCTCCATTGCAGCAGGTGAATCCAGTGTGATCACATGCCTGTTTTTCGGCGTGGGTCCCGCAAAGGCAACCGTCACTGCAGAGGATTTCACCAGAACGGCACTTTGCTTCTTCCTCGGCCCCTTTGTTCCCCAGTGTCTCATGCAGAAGACACGGGAGGAGGCAATACCTGATGATGCGGTGAAAATGACCCCCGAAACCGACGTGTTTCCTCCGGTGCTCCACTCCGATGCATGGGAGGAACCGGTGCCCATGGAGGGGCCGGTGAACACCGCAGGCGCGGAGGATTCACCGTTCATCACACCGGATGGCAGCACCTTTTTCTTTTTCTTCACACCCGATGTGGAGGTACCACCAGAAAAACAGCTCATCGACGGAGCCACGGGGATATGGTGGTCAAAAAAGGAGAGCGGCATATGGGGAGAGCCGGAACGGATTGTGCTGCACTATGATGTATCGCTTGACGGGGCACCGTTTGTGGAGGACAATACCATGTGGTTTGCCTCGGCGAGGAGTGGAAACTACGGAGAACTTGATTTCTATATCGCACACATGCACGACGGAACGTGGACCGATGTGACCAATGCAGGCGAACAGCTCAACCAGGAGTATGATGTGGGGGAACTCCACATCACCGCTGACGGAACGGAAATGTACTGCGGGAGGGGTGATGGGGACATATATGTGCTTCAGAAAACGGCTGACGGGTGGAGTGAGCCCATGGCTCTTCCGTCACCGGTGAACACTCCGGAATACAGTGAGGATCAGCCGTTCATCACCTCCGACGGAAATGAACTGTGGTTCACCGGACAGAGCAGGCTCGGGTATCCCGGCCCTGCAGTATTCCGCTCGGTGAAAACAGAGAATGGCAGCTGGAGTGAACCGGAGGAAATCATTTCACAGTTTGCCGGTGAACCCGCACTTGATGCACAGGGAAACGTCTATTTTGTCCACCATTTCTTCAGCGGCGACATGAAGATGATCGAAGCGGA
>QMSU01000285.1 GCA_003650975.1 Thermoplasmata archaeon | reverse complement strand
TGCCTGCAAACAATGTTGAAAAACTTCTCCGCTCCAAGGTCGGTGCCGAATCCCGCCTCGGTGACGAAGTAATCGGCAAGCTTGAGGCCGAGCTTTGTTGCGAGAATACTGCTGGTGCCGTGGGCAATGTTTGCGAATGGCCCTCCATGGACAAATGCGGGAACTCCCTCTGTGGTCTGAACGAGATTCGGCTTTATCGCATCTTTGAGCAGGGCGGCCATGGCCCCCACTGCATTGAGCTGTTTTGCTGTGATTGGCTCCTCATCATAGGAGTACGCAACAATAATGTTCTCAAATCGTTTTTTCAGCTCTTCCATGCCCTCACTCAAACACAGAATGGCCATTATCTCGGAGGCTGCAGTGATGGAAAACCGGTCCTGATGGGGCACACCATGTTTCGGTCCTCCCAGCCCCACCACCACGTTACGCAAATTTCGGTCGTTCATGTCCATGACGCGGGGCCACACAATATACCGGGGGTCAATATGGAATGCATCTCCATGGAAAATATGATTGTCAAGCAGAGCCGAGAGTAGATTATGTGCGCTGCTGATGGCATGCATATCCCCGGTGAAATGAAGATTTATATCCTCCGCTGGAAGCACCTGGCATCTTCCGCCTCCTGTACCACCCCCCTTCACTCCCATGACCGGGCCAATGGACGGTTCCCGTATAGCAAGGCATGCCTTTTTGCCGAGCCGGGCGAGTGCCTGCGCAAGGCCGATGGTGATGGTGGTTTTTCCCTCTCCCTCAAAGGTTGGGTTGGTGGTGGTTACCAGGATGAGTTTGCCATTTTTCTTTTTTCCCACCCGTTTGAAGATGTCGAGCGAAACCTTCGCCTTATACTCCCCCCACGGGATAAGCTCGTTCTCGCGTATGCCTATGTCCCGTGCAACACTCGTTATATTTTTCATATCCACTCTTCAACAATTTTCATGGTTTCAGCAACAAGGCGCTCGATTTGTCCTTCCATCTCTTTTATCTGCTCATCAATACGCCGGATATATGCCGTATCCCCTATTTCCTTCAGATTTATCCTTACATTCAATAGGGCCGAATAAAAGGCAGTTTTCGCCATGAGCGCCGCAACACCGGCATCGGTGATTGAGTTTTTATTGCCCTTCGCAGCGATTTCCCGTGTTTTCTCCGCAATTGCCACACAGGTGCTGGCGGTTTCAAGAGGAGTTTCCGCTGCCCTTTTGAGCGCTTCCTGTATCCCTCTTTTTTCCCTGAAAGCCATCATGACCTCATCAAATGCCCGTGCGTCCTCATCAACGAGCTGTACGAATTTCTCGCGCAGTTCGCTGCACTGCTGCAACAACTTTTTCATCTCCTGCTCCACATCGGCATATTTCTTTTTTCCGATGGTGAGATTGCATACCATTTCAGAAAGCGAGCATGCAATGGCTCCTGCCAGTGCTGCAACGCTTCCTCCACCAGGAGTTGGCGAGGAACTTGCCACCTTTTCTAGGAATTCCCTGACACGCTCATCTACCATCATGAAAACTCCTCCAGCAACTTCTTTTCGATTATCTGTTCGGTGTGGAAGTCATCAATCTGGAGATACCATGCTGCCACGTCAACAATGGCATCCAGCGGCACCATGCCCACTATTTCACTCGATACCACCTGTGTGCCGTATCGTTCCGCCTCCCTTTTTATTGTCTCGAAGACCCTGAACAGCGGCGTGCGCTTGTAATTGGTCATGTTCATGGAAACCTGTACCATATTTTTCTCCTTTATCTCGAAACCCATGGCCTTGACGAAGCGGTATCCGCCGCCGCTGTGCCTCACCGCCTTTGCAATAGTCTTTGCAATGTTGATATCATTAGTTGCAAGATTTACATTGAAGGCAATCAAAAACTCACGTGCCCCCACTGCAGTGGCGCCGGCGGTGGGATGAATCCTGTTTGGGCCGTAATCCGGCACCTTATCGGGATTTTTCCCTATTTCCTCCTTCAGCCCCTCATACTCTCCCCGCCTCACATCAGCAAGGTTTTTCCTCTCCGGGCGGGTTGCCGCTTCTTCATATAGAAAGCAGGGAACACCTGTCTTTTCTGAAAATTCTTTGGCAAATGAATGCGCAAGCTGTATGCATTCTTCCATGGTGGTATTGAGAAGCGGAATGAAAGGAACCACGTCCATTGCCCCCATTCTGGGATGTTCTCCCTTGTGTTTTTCCATGTCTATGAGCTCCACTGCCTTTATTGCCATGGCAAGGGCTGCATTTTTCACTTCATCCGGTTCCCCTATCATGGTCACGTCCGTGCGGTTATGATCTGCATCGGGTGTCATGTCCACTATCTTTATCTTGTACTGTTTCGCCTCGTTTATGATGGCGTCAATGACCTCTCTATTTCTGCCCTCGCTAAAATTCGGCACGCATTCAACCAGTTTTACCATGGAGATAATTGAGTGACACATTTTAAGTGTTATGATGCATCGGTGCAAAGGTGGGAATATCATACTCACTGAATTGAATTTAGTAAAACTTGGGTGAATGATAAGAGGGAAAATTAGTCGTTCATACCATGGCAAGGACCGCCTTCCATGCCATCTTTCACCTATGTTAAAATTCCTCCTTACATTGTATCCCTCCTCCATTTATCAAATTTTTGACCTTTCCATCAACACTCACCTATCCGCAGTTTGATCTGCATTATGGCAAGTTGGTTATACATTG
>QMSU01000284.1 GCA_003650975.1 Thermoplasmata archaeon | reverse complement strand
TAGACTTATTTGCATTTTGAAATTCGGGTCTAGTAAATAAAGAATCAAGTAAATTTTTCCATGTTGGCGATTGTCTTTGATTTGTCTTCCATTGATTATATCGAGATGTTCCTTCTTTGTAATATTTGTTATAATATATTCCGATTAAAGTCAACTCTAACCAAGTACGCAAGCACATAAGTGCTTGTCTATAATAACCACCCAACATTAGATAGATCGAAGAACTTAGATCTGTTTCAGTTTCCAACCATATTTGAGCAGAAGGATGTTTTTCGCCGAGCTTCATAAACAGAACAAAATTAACTATTGAATCCCCCTCTTTAATCTTTCGAATATGCTCAAGTTCTTCAAATTTATTTTCAATTGTAATTGATCTTACTGATTCATTTTGGTACATATCTGAAAAACCGAGATCAAAAGAAAAAACCAGTGCTTTCAATTTTTCCTCTTTTTCATCATCCATCTTTTTCACCTATCATTATCATAACGTAGGGTTAAATTTTAAATGCGCCTGAAGAAATTTCATATAACGTATCGGGATTAAGCGAAGTTGCGTAGCAATTTGGGTGAGACTCTGCAAGAGTCAAACCGTTTAATCTCCTATTGCGCGAAGTTTCGCCGAGCACAATCTTAAAGGGTGTTGCGGGGTTTTGGAGGGTTTTATTATTTTGGGGATTTATATTCTGCGAGGCGAAATTTGGGCATTCCTGCCGTCGCAACTCAGAATATACGAACTTTTTATTCATATAACCCCACATGTGGTTTAATATGAATATTTTCATTAAAAACGTTGTGGTGGTGAGAAGGAAGAAAGAGGTCATTACGATTACTGCTCATCAGAATGAAGTGGATTGTGGGGTTGGGTGGTGAATATGCAGGCATGTGAGTGGTGCTGGCACGGTTTCATTGAATTGCTGGTGCCTGTGGTGCCTGGGTATGGGCTTGCCCGCCAGCTCTCCTCTGCTTTTCAATGTGATAATGAAGAGGCTTGTGGATGTGTTTTCTTTCACAAACTGAAAAGCATGCCGGGAGAACCGTTGAACCGTTCTTCATTCCGGTTTTCACTTTCGTTTATCTATCACTCGTCTTGCCTTTCCTTCACTCACCGGCAGGGTGTCGGGATCAACCACCTCAACCCTCATGCCGAAGGTGGTTATCACCCGTATCTCCTTCTGTATGGCTGCTGCTATCCGCTCCTTTTCCCGTTCGTCGTATTTCTGCTTTCCCTCCACCTTCACCGTGATGGTGTCCATGTCGCCCTGTTTTTCGATGATCATGAGCCAGTTGTTGCCCGCCTCCGGGTGTTTCATCACCGCCTCCTCCACCTGCGAAGGGAAGATATTGGTTCCCTTGACGATAATCATGTCATCGCTTCTGCCCTTTATGGGTGCATGCTTCACATGGGTTCGCCCGCATGAGCATTCACCATCGTACAGGTACGTGATATCCCTTGTCCGGTAGCGGATGATGGGCATGCCATCCTTCGTCAGCGTGGTGAGCACCAGCTCTCCCTCCTCCTCTGGATCGAGCTGTTCGCCCGTTTCCGGGTCGATTATCTCGGCGAGGAAATGGTCTTCCCACAGATGGAGACCGTCATGCTCATCGCAATCCGCGGAAACGCCGGGACCGCACATTTCCGTGAGTCCGTAAATGTCGTGCACGTCCATGCCCCACTCATTCATGATTTTCCGTTTCATCTCGCTGCTGAACATCTCCGCACCGAAGATGCCGTTTCTCACCGAAAGCCCGGATGGTTCCATGCCCATCTTTTTCGCCACGTTCGCGAGATGAAGCGCATATGATGCAATGCCCGCAATGAAGGTGGTGCCATAATATTTCATGAGCCGCAGCTGCCGTTCGCTGTCCCCCTTGCCCGTGGGCACAATGAGCGCCCCCACACGCTGTCCGCCGTAGTGGAATCCGAAGGCACCGGTGAAGGTGCCATAGGGTATGGGAATCTGAAAGACGTCCTTTTCCGTGAGTCCTGCCATGGAGAGGCAACGTGCCATCACCTCGCTCCACACCTCAAGGTCGTTTCTGGTATAGCATACGGTGACGGGCGTTCCGGTGGTTCCCGAGGAGGCATGCAGTTCGATATACTGTTCCATGGGGGATGTGAGCATGCCGAAGGGGGCGTTGTCCCGCAGATCGTCCTTGGTGGTGAAGGGAAGTTTCGTTACATCATCCAGCGTTTTTATTCCGGGGTCGATGCCTGCCTCATCAAACTTTTTTCGATAGAAGGGGACATGTTCATATGCATGCAGGACGATGGCTTTCAGCCGTTTCAGCTGAAGTTCCCTGAGTTCTTTTCGTGGCAGTGTTTCAATTTTTGGATTGAACATGTGTGCATTATTGACGGGCGATTTAAATCATTTACTGATGCAAAAATGAAGGGATGGTGAAGCGGCATGGGGATGACGGGATACATTCTTTTCATTTTTGATGCCCTCATGAATATGAGAATAATGAAGGAATGGGGCTGGATGGTGCGTTCATTCATCTTTCATTTTTGGTGCATTCCGGGGTATGGAAGGAGGGGAAGGCGGCAGGAGAGGTACGGGCTCAGAGGGTGAGATATCCGTTCATCCTTTCATTTTCTCTGGTGCAGGAAGATGCCATGGGAAAAATGATGCACACCTCCATTTCGATGCTCTCCGGAGTACAAAGGTGATAAAAGGAATGGGATGGTGCAT
>QMSU01000283.1 GCA_003650975.1 Thermoplasmata archaeon | reverse complement strand
GGACGAATTAACTATCCAGGATTACAAATTCCTCAGAGAGATTACAGAGAATAGAATAAAGGTTCCAATAACTGGACCTTATACGATTGTTGACTGGAGCTTTAACGAATTCTACAAGAGTAAGGAGGATGCGGTATATGCTCTTGCAGATGTCATAAATAAAGAGCTCAAGGGTCTCGTAAGAGCTGGCGCTGAATACATACAGATAGATGATCCCGCTATTCCAACGCATCCGGATGAGATCGAAATTGCGAGGAATTCCATAGAGATTGCAACTCGGGGAGTTAATGCATATCTTGGAATCCATATATGCTATGGTGATTATTCAAAAATCTATCCACAGGTCCTGGAATTTCCGGTAGATCAGCTGGACTTTGAATTAGCGAATAAAAACTTTAGAGACATTGAAATCTTTAAGGAATATGAATTTACAAAGGATATCGGCTTTGGTTGTGTAGATGTCCACACCAAGAGGGTTGAGCCCGTTGATGAGATTAAGGGAAATATAAAGAAGGCATTTGATCTAGTTGAACCAGAAAGGGTTTATGTCGATCCAGATTGTGGCTTAAAGCTTCTTCCATCGGAGATCGCATTTATGAAGCTCAAGAATATGTGCCTGGCAGCTAAAGAGCTGAGGGATGAGCTATAATTCCCAGTCCATCCATCCCCTGAAATTTGCCTCCTGAACCCTCAGGGCCTTTTCTCTGTTAAATTCTCTTACCTTCATACCCTTCTGCAATTCCTTCAGGGTTGGGATAAATATCTCGGTATCTGGAAACCTGAATGGACATACTGGATATAGTGGGTGTTGTTTTCCTGTCCTGACCCCGGTGACGTTGCTCTCGGGGCATACCCCTCTCATGAACCCCCTGCATCCTATAAGCCCTTTCATCTCTGGCAACTCGCTCATTAGGTTGAAGTACAGCTGACTTGCAATGCAACGGAATTCTGGCGAGGACCTGACGCAGAGGCGTAATGAGAGTAGATTGATTAAAGACCGTAAATTCAGGGTAACGTGATACACACCTACTGCCTGAGCGAATGGTAGAACATATCGTGCTATCTCCCTTGCTATGCCATTATCGATAATTTCTTTATAGCTTCTAATAGAATTTCTAACAGAATTGTAAAGCAACCCACCTATCTCATCCCTTTTTTCTTTAATTAAATGAAACGGAAGGATTACCTCATAGGCCTCTTTATTCTTGTCTATACCCTTGCTTACCTCTATATACCTAGTAGAATATCCGGTATGACTCACCATCCGATGCTCCAAAAATTCCGGGGAATTGCCCTTTGACATCTTCAGATCGAATTTTATGATTATGTGCTCCAGGGCAGAAGAATAATCATTCTCTACTATCATTCTAAATACGCTCCTGTCCTTAACCTGTGGTGGAACGCCGCTCATTCTTGCAGAGTAAACGACCTCTCTCCAGGCGTCCTTTCCCTTCACAACCTCAAAGTTCCAGATTTCTGGTTTAACAACCTTAATCTCTAAGTCCCTCATTTTGACATGTGTCAAGACATCATAATTCACTAAACTATTTGATTTCATCAATAATATGTGTCTCTATTTATATAGGTATTGGGAATATTTTTAATCTGTTTCTTAAATTTTATCTATGGTTGAAAACGTCGGTATCCTGGTCGTTAGTTATGGTTCCAGGGCGGTTTCAATGGTCGATGCATTCTCCGGGAGTGAAGACTACGAGGTAGAACTCTACATCGCGGATAGACAGAAGAACCCATTTAATCTTAAAAGAGCCAGGGTTCATCGAGTAATTCCTGGCCTAGATGTTGATAAAATCCTTAAATTCGCGAGAAACTACAGGGAGAGGATAGATTTCGGGATAGTCGGCCCCGAGGGGCCCATAATTGAGGGGGTCAGGGATAAACTTGAGAATAGCTTAGAAATCCCGATGATCTGCCCAACAAAAGAATATGCACTGGAGAAGAGCAAGGTTCAACAGAGGGAATTGATGAATGATATCTGTCCGGAAGTCAATCCGAGATTCAGGGTCTTTAACAGAGGAGACTATAAGGGAATCTCAGATGTCAAAAGGGATGTCTATCTGTGGCTGGATGAACTCGATAACCGGGTAGCTGTAAAGCCAGATCGCCCCGGGTATGGGAAGGGTGTCGGGGTCTGGGGTGATCACTTCAACTCCCGGGGGGAATTGTTCGAGCACTTTCTTTCCATATACGAAAAAGACTCCGTAATCATAGAGGAGAAAATAGACGGGGAGGAATCTTCTTTTCAGTGCTTCTGCGATGGTAAAAATCTGGTCGCACTACCAGAAACAAGGGATTACAAGAGGGCATTTGACGATGATAAGGGCCCAAATACCGGGGGCATGGGCTGTTACAAGGATTATGGGGACTATCTTCCCTTCATGAGAGCCAGTGACAGGGAGGATGAATTAAACGTGGTAAATAAGATCTTCAGAAAATTAAAAGATGGCAGAGAAAATCCCGGGCTGAGGGGGATCCCTTTTTATGTTGCATTCATTCACACCAGGGATGGGATAAAAATCTTGGAGATCAATTCGAGGGGAGGAGACCCCGAGATCCAGACTGTGCTACCGTTAATAAAGGATGATTTTGTCGATATCTGCTTTAAGATGATCGACGGAAATCTGAAGAGGATTAAATTTGATCCAAGGGCATCTGTCCTGACATACAAGGTGCCTCCGGGCT
>QMSU01000282.1 GCA_003650975.1 Thermoplasmata archaeon | reverse complement strand
ATATTTATAAGTATGAAATACACAAGATCGCAGAAACAAACCCGTAATCGTATGTTAGCAGAGTATGTATGGCAAAACCCAACGGCTTCCATGCGTGAGATTGGTGCGGTATTCGGAATATCCAAGCAAAGAGTATTCCAGATACTTAAAAAGGCAAACAGTCGAAAAAGTTGCCAAAACTGTTATCACTACTTGGGAAATGGCAAATGCCAATGTAGGGAACAGGATGATATGGTCAATGCTTGTCTCGATTGGCATCCGAGTGAGAGGTTGGGATGACATTGCAAGAACTATTGAGGAAACTGGATAATGTGCGGAAACGAGCGGCGGGGGGATATACAGCACGATGCCCAGCACATCAGGATCACCATAATTCGCTGGCAATCAACGAACTGGATGGGAAACTCCTACTGCATTGTTTCCGTGGGTGTTCTCTCGACTCAATACTGGATAAGCTAAATGTCGAAACCAGTGAGCTGTTTATTGATTCGGCACTATCGGAAGCGGTAAAGGCAAAGCCGAAACGCGTGGGCACAAAAACATGGGATATAGTGGGAACTGACAATGTGGTAATAGCCCAACACACCAGGCATGATTACTCGGACGGGAGTAAATCTTATATATGGAGTCGAAACGGAGCAAAAGGATTAAATGGATACAATGTGGTCAATATGCCTTTATATGGCTTATTATGGCTGGAGGATAACCCAGACCACGATATCATATTGACCGAGGGCGAAAAGGCGGCTGATAGTCTACATAACCGGGGATACAGGGCATTGGGAACAGTATGTGGTTCAGCGTCATGCCCCTCGGAAGAGAGCTTGATGCCGCTTATGGGCTGGGAAAGTAAACTGTTCCTCTGGCCGGATAATGACCACAGTGGGCGAAACCACATGAGTCAGATAGCACAACGGCTATCTGGTATGGGACTTGATCCCTACATAGTGAACTGGCGGGAAGCACCTCCAAAGGGCGATGCTGCTGATTATGACGGTGACATTGAATCATTATTAAGCGATGCTGCTAAATGGGAACCTGTGATATCAGAAGGATTATTGGTCTTGAATGACAAGATTGAGCAGGAGATAATGCTTCCATTTGACAATACGCTATTATTGCAAGCAGAGAATATCAGAAAAGAAAGGACAGGCGTACATGCCAAGATTTCTATTCTGCTCAATGGTGCGCCAATTGCTTATGACACTTTCAATATCACAAGAGATAAGGAACGAACTAGTCTGGGGAACAGCGCCGCTGAGCATTTCCCTGATAACGTGAAGGCCACCTATGGCAAAGCAGCCATCAAAAAAGATTTAGGATTATTTTGCTCTATCCTTTGGCAAAAACAAATTGATCAGCAAATGGGAAAACCTTTAACCGGAGATGAGACAGTAATACCCCCCACATTTATCCTTAACCCGTACATCCTGCGAGGGGGAGGGACGGTCATGTTTGCACCGCCCGGCATGGGTAAAAGCTATATAGCCATGCTTATGGCCGTCTCAATCCATAACGGAGTCAGCACACTATGGAATGTAAAGCGAACAAAAGTGTTATTTATTAACCTTGAACGCTCTGAGGAATCCATGCGCCGGAGGCTGGCACTGGTAAATAGGTCGTTAGGATTGGCTTCGACTAGCCCGATGGTATTCCTGAATGCTAGGGGAATGGCATTGAATGATATTGTTGATGCCGCTAAGGCAACTATTAAGCAATACGGGATTGAAATAGTGTTTCTTGATAGCATCAGCCGGAGCGGATTGGGCGACCTGAACGAGAACATATCAGGGAACCGAATTATTGATGCTATGAGTAGCATGACTGCGACATGGTTTGCCATTGCTCATACGCCTAGAGCTGACAGTGACCACGCCTACGGGACAGTGATGCTTGATGCTGGGGCTGATATCATGGTTAAACTATCAACTGAACAACAAGAAGGAACATTAGGGGTTGGGCTAGAGATCGTGAAAGGGAATGATGTTGCCAAAGGGCAGATGAAATCATATGCCCTGGAATTTACTGATGCAGGATTGAGTTCAGCGCGAATAGCAAGACCTTGTGAGTTTAGTGAGATAAACCTTACACGGAAGAAATCATTATCTGTAGAAATTAAAGAATATCTACTTCAAGTGGGCGAGGCTACTGCCACTGAGATTGCCGAGGTTATCGGTAGAGATAGGCCAACTGTATCTCGATTGATAATAAATTCAGAATTATTTATTAAAACGAAAAGAGAGGGCAAAAACACATATTATGGCGTGAGACAATAACGTGTAACGTGTGTCCCCCTTATATAATGTGTCTTATGACACACGTTATATATCTGTCAGGAACGTGTAACATGATTTACACACGTTATTAGATACGAAAATTAAGGAACGTGTTGCAAACGTGTGTCATAAATAACGTGTAACACACACGTTATCAAGACACACACGTTATTAGGGAAGGATGCGGAATGAAAACAACAGTGACTAATGACCAACCACCTAAAAAGCAGGCAGAGGTCAGGCGATTATTCGGGCAGGCGCTGGGAGAGGCGATGAATCCGTTCAGATTGACAAAAGACTAGACAAAAGGCTTGATATGTGGTAGGATAAGTGTGGAGGTGATGACCATGAAGGTAGATTATAGAAATGACCATTGCGAGATCAGGTTTAGCTACGATGCTGCCCTTGTAAATGTCGTGCGGAGGCTCCCATCTCGCACTT
>QMSU01000281.1 GCA_003650975.1 Thermoplasmata archaeon | reverse complement strand
GGGTGACCTGCGACGGGTCGCGGATGCTCATGTGCTCCTTAATCACCCGTTCCATGCGCCTGAAGCCCACGCGCAGCCTCTGCTGGATCAGCTCGCCCACGGTCTTGACCCGTCGGTTGCCCAAGTGGTCAATGTCGTCGGGCTCCTCCACCCCGTTGTTGATGCGGATCATGTGCTCCACCAGCTTGACCAGGTCGAGCTTGGTGATGGTGCGTCGTTCGAGGGGTATGTCCAGGCCCAGTCGCTGGTTGAGCTTGTAGCGCCCCACCTTGCCCAGGTCGTAGCGGCGGGGGTCAAAGAGCTGCGAGACCAAGTAGTCGCGGGCGTTGTCCAGGGTGGGTGGGTCGCCGGGGCGCAGCCGGCGGAAGAACTCCAGCAGGGCCTCCTCGGCCACGGTGTGCCCGTCCTTAAGGTGCCAGGTGGGCTCCTGGCGCATGGTGCTCTCGATGAAGGGGTGGTCGGGCATGTTGTCCACGGCGGCGAAGAGCTCCAGGAGTTCCTCGTCGGTGCCCTCCTTGAGGATATTGTCGTCGGTGCCGTCGTCAACCGCCGCCAGGGCTCTGAGGAGGATGGTCACGGGGAAGGTGCGCTTGCGGTTGAACCTGAGGGTGATGTAATCGCTCTTGCGGGTCTCGAACTCCATCCAGGCCCCCCGGTTGGGGATGAGTTTGGCCTGGCAGAGCAGGCGACCCGTGGCCCGATCCTCCTCGGCATCGAAATAAGCGCCAGGAGAGCGAATGAGCTGGCTGACCACCACCCGCTCGGTACCGTTGATGATGAAGGTGCCGTTCTTGGTCATGAGGGGGAAGTCGCCCATGAAGATCTCCTGCACCATGGGCTGATCCAATTCCCTATTGTAAAGCATGACCTTCACAAAAAGAGGGGCGGCGTAGGTCAGGTCCCTCTCCAGGCACTCCTCTTCGGTCCACTTCGGCTCCCCGAAACGATAGCCCAGCCCGAACTCTCTATTCAGTTGTTCGTTAAAGCCCGGAAAGTGCAGCTCCAGGTTCCCGTTAAAGCTGACAATGGGCGAGATCTCATCGAACAATTCCCTAAGCCCCTCCTCGAGAAGCCACTGGAAGGACTTGATCTGGACCTCGATCAAGGGGGGCAGGGGAAGCACATCCGGGATTCTGGCGTACGACTTAGGCATTCGCCTATCAAACATTGGCAAACCTCGGCCTCATAAGCATTTTGAGCAGGGTTCTCAACCCTTATGAAAACACAAAAACCCAATTCGCTGAAAAATTGGGTTGAGAGGCATCTATGTGCATCTTTATATTATACTGATTTTATAGATTTTGTCAAAAAGCTCTTTCGGCTCGATGACCTCTCCGTCGGTCCTGTTATGGCCCTGAGCCTGGGGCACCAGGCGCTGCACCTCGCGCAGCATCTGGCCCTGGTTCATCTCCGCCACCAGCATCCGTCGGCTGTGCCCGGCCAGGCTCCGCACGGCCTCGGCGGGGAAGGGCCAGAGGGTCTTGAGGCGCAGGAGGCCGGCGGCGATGCCCTCGGCGCGGGCCATCTTGACCGCCGCCAGTGCGCTGCGGGCGGTGAAGCCGTAGGCGATCACCAGAACGTCCAGCTCGCCCTCGCAGAAGCGTTCCTCGACGGCGCATATCTCCCCCCGGTGGCGGGCGATCTTGCCCACCAGGCGGCCCACCAGCGTGGCCTGGGCCTCCGGGCTCACCGTGCGGCGATAGCCCCACTCGTCGTGGGTGGAGCCGGTCACCAGCAGCTTGTGTCCCTCGCCGAAGGCGGGCATGGGCGGCACCTCGGCCCCGCCGAAGGGGGGCTCCCTGTCCTTGGGCTTCGCCCGGTTGTAGATTTTCACCTCCGGAGGGATGTCTATGCTCTCCCTGAGGTGGCCCACCGCCTCGTCGGCCAGGAGGATGACCGGCACCCGGAAGCGCTCGGCCAGGTTGAAGGCGCGGATGGTCTCCGTGTACATCTCCGCCACCGACCAGGGGGAGAGGACGATGATCTCGTAGTCGCCGTGGGCGCCGAAGCGGGCCTGCATCACGTCCCCTTGGGCGGGGCGGGTGGCCTGGCCGGTGGTGGGCCCAGCCCGCTGCACGTCCACGATGACCACTGGCGTCTCGGTGCCGATGGCATAGCCGATGTTCTCCAGCATCAGGCTGAAGCCCGGCCCGCTGGTGGCGGTCATGGCCTTGGCCCCGGCCCAGGAGGCGCCGATGCAGGCGGCGATGGAGCCTATCTCGTCCTCCATCTGGATGAACACCCGGTGTTCGCCCCGCTCCCGCAGCTCGGCGAAGCGGTGGCACATGCGTAGCAGTATCTCGCCCGCGGGGGTGATGGGGTAGCCGGCGTAGAAGTTGCAGCCGGCGGCGATGGCCCCTTCGGCGCAGGCCTCGTCGCCCTGCAGGAAATAGCGCCCCGGCGGAAGGGCGCTTTTGACCGTCGTCCAGCCCATCGTTCACCTACACGACTCACCCTGCGGGAGGTTACGAACCTCCCGCAGGGTTTTCTGCATCCAACCTTAAAATTAGCTTAAAATTGGCGCTTTTTGGAGGGCGCAAGCTCTGCTTGCGCATCTCAAACCCCTCGGTAGTTGGGAATTCGAGGGGTTTGCGCTCTCTAGGCAGGCTTGGAGCGGCGTTAGAGAACGCCCGCTCCTCACTCCAAAGCCCCTCGTCGGTTGTATTATGGCACAAAACCCGCGAAAAGTCAAACTCAGAACGGCCGATAGTAAGATAGT
>QMSU01000280.1 GCA_003650975.1 Thermoplasmata archaeon | reverse complement strand
GGTATCGCCATCAGCATCGGCGACCAGGGCCAGGCTTCCGCTTCGTGGCCCTGCTCATCCAACAACACCGGCCGGAAGAGGTGCAGGCCAAAACCGCGGACGAAGACCGTCTCCAGGCCGTCGTTGCTCATGGTGATTTCCACCTGACCGCTCTCGCCGGCCAGGTAGGTATCTTTGGGCAGGCATGCCCGGAGAGAGAGCCCATCGCGCCGCGTGTTGGCGCTGGCCGGCTGGCCCGTCTGAACGGTGACCGGGCCGGCGGTGGGGAAGGGGGAAGCAGTGGCCCGGGCGACGATGGTAGCTTGGCGCGCCGCGTCTTGGGTGGCGTAGGCCGACGCCGGGGTGACCGGTGTCGCAGTGCCTGCGGGGACAGGAGTAGGTATCCCAGTAGGTGGCGCTGGTGGCGTGGGTGTCGGCGCGGGCGGAGCTGAGGTGACCGGTATGATGGAGGTGGCCGCAGGGGGCTCGCTTGGAGAGGTGTAGGAGGCAGTCGGTGGGGTGGTACAACCTGTGGTGGAATTGGCGGCCAAAAGTATCAGGATCAACGCTGTGATCATAGCTTTCTTCGCCATCTCTTCGTCCTCTTGATCTGGATTGGGCATTGCCCTTAATGTGTTTTGTTACCGTGCCCCGAACTGTAGGGCGGGTTGGGCTCAGCTGAGCCGGTCAGCCTGATGAACCGTTAAGGCTCTCTCAAGCAACGGGCCGGCTTTATCGGTCGAGGAAGAGAGCCCTACCCGCCGTCTCGGTCGGCAGGTAGGCGGTTCCTTGGACTTTCCGACACGGTGATGGCGCTCGGGAGATGTTCGAAGCCAAGGGGTCTACGCGCTGTGGCCGCCGCCAACCGTTCGGCTGAGCTCACGACGAAGCCTGCCCTACGCGCTGACGGTAAACAAATGCCTTTTAATATCCAGACGCACGGTGAAGCGAAAAAGTTCCGTTCTCCTCACGGAACGGGTCGCTGGGTGACGATGATGGCCTCGTTCAGGGCAGTGTCGCCGTAGGCAGCGATGGTCAACCCTGCCACCAGGAGAAGACTTGGTCCCAATCTACATAACCGTAGTAGCCGAACCAGCCCGAGGCCGGACCCGGCAAGGGGGTCAGTTCGTTCACCACCTGGCTGGGTTCGCCGCCTTCGGCGGGGATGAGCCACAGGGAGGCCCGTCCCTCGGCATCCATGCGGGCGAAGAGGATGTGACCCCCATCAGCAGACCATAAGGGTCGCTCGTCGCGGTAGGCTGGGTCATCGGGGAGCTGTTGAGGTTCCGTCCCGTCGGCGTGGACCACCCAGATGCTACGGGCCATCATCCCCTGTTTCGCCGGGTCACCGCCTACCAGATCGCCCTTATCAGGCATGGCAACATAGGCGATGCGCTGGCCGTCGGGAGACCAGGTTGGGGAAAAGGCGGCCACGCTCTCATCTGTGAGCCAAGTGAGTTCACCGCCACCCGCCTCGACCACGGCAATGCGCTTGTTGGTCCACGTGGCCCGATAACCGCCGGCCGTCACTGCCAGCCGGTCGCCTTGGGGTGCTAAGGAGAGAAAGTCGTCATGCACCAGCACGGTATCCACCAGTTTAGCGGACTCGCCTCCGCCGGCCGGCAGGCTGTAGAGAGGCACTCCATCAGCCAGCATCGAGGCAGAGAGGATATCCCCTTGCCAAAAGAGGATGTGTTGGCCGTCGAGAGACCAGCCGGCCAGGATGGCTTCGCCCTTCTCGGGCACGCCGCTGGCGTAGAGTTCCGCCAGTTGGTCACCGTTGGCCGAGACTTTCCACAGGCCCTGGTAGGTGGGGGGTTGGTCGGGTTGCTGTTCTTGCCGTTCCCAGGCGATCCAGTTCCCGTCGGGGCTCCAGGCGATGCGCCCCACCCGGCCCGGGTCGCGTTCGGGCAGGGTCTGGGACACCAGGGTGGCCGGATCGCTGCCGTCGGCGTTGACCGCCCGCAGTTCCCCGCCGGCGACGTAGGCCAGCCGGTCGTCTGCCGGTGCCCAGGCAAAGGCGTCTACGGCGATCCCCTCGTGCAGGGGATGAGTATCCTTGCCATCGGCTGAGATCAGCCAGACCTGGTACTCTCCCTTGCGAAAGGCCAGCCATTCACCAGAGGGGGACCAGCGAGGCTGGCTGTTGCGACCGTCGGTGGTGAGACGCTGGGGTTCACCGTCGGGTAGGGCCTTGACCCAGATGTCGCCGCCCTGGATGTAGGCCAGTTTCCCCAGGGCTGGTGTTGGCGTGGGTGTGGGGACGGCCAGCGTCGCCACCTGGGTCGCCAGGTTAGCATTCTCGGTAGCCAGAGCGGACACCGTGGCCGTGGCGGCCTGGTCGGGCGTGGGGGTGTGCTCAACGCCCATCTCCAGCACGCCGTCGCAGGCAGTCAGCGTTGAAGAGAGCAAGGCAATGGTCAGCCAGAAGGCAATGGATTTTCTGCAATTCAAGGCGTTCATAAAAACACCTCCGAAATGTTGATGTCCACCGGTTCTCCGACGGCATTCCCATTATACCACGCCGACGTAACGAGGACATTTCGGACCTGTTACAATCCCGAAACATCCTGTCACAATCTCGTTACACAGCGACGCCCCGTTGAGCGGGGCATCGGACATGGGCCAATGTCAATCCAGCGGCAGGTGCAGGGTGAAGACGGTGCCTTTTCCCTTCCGGCTGCGCACAGTCACCGTCCCCCCGTGCCGTTCTACTATCGCTCTGACCAGGGCTAATCCCAG
>QMSU01000279.1 GCA_003650975.1 Thermoplasmata archaeon | reverse complement strand
TTGTATAAGATAGAAAAGCACCTTATGGGGGAACAAGAATATATGCCTTTCATTGCGAGGTGGTAAATGTATTTGATCATGGTTTATGATATAAAGGTGGAACGGGTGTTTAAAGTACTAAAAACAGCGAGAAAATACCTCAATTGGATTCAAAATTCCGTGCTGGAAGGTGAAATATCCGATGCTGGCTTTGCAAAATTAAAACTAGAACTTAAAGAAATTATCAATCCGGAGGAAGATTCCATTGTATTTTATGTGATGCGCACCACACGATACACATCCCGTGAAACCATGGGCATTCAAAAAGGCGGGGAAGAAATGATTATTTAACCGTATTCGTCGGTGTATGATACTGCAAATTATAAGGGGAATAGACGAAAACTTTCAAGATAGAGCTATGAACACCACTTTCATTTTTTCAGCAATCATTAAAAAGGCGTTGAAAATATAAGATAATAGCTCACCAGCCGGCGGGTTCATAGGATACCTATAAGGGATTGAAACTGGAGACCTTTTGCAGGGTACTTTTTAGAATCATCATCTATTGAAATTTCATAAAAGGAGGGGGTTTATGCATTATGGTGAAGGTGTTCTCGCCGCACTTTCACGACATGAAGGGCACAATTGCATATAAAAAGGGGAGACTTGGGAAGATTCACTTTCAGCGGAACAGGGGCAATATTGCCATGCACCTGTGCATGAAGCGGGAGAGAAGGCCCAGTGAGGCCCAGTGCCAGCAGCGAGAGATATTTGCACAGGCCGCAACAACCTTTCGGAATCTCTCCCGGGAACAGCGTGAGAACCTGCGGGCCTGGGGGGCGCTGAGGGATGACCTCATCAGCGGGTATGCCTGGTGGACCAAGGCACAGCTCTCCGACATACGCATTTCACCGCTCATAGACAGAGACGAGTGCCACGCCATACCCTTCCAGAACAGAAATCTCCAGGAAGGAAAGGAAGGGTTCGACCACTTCACCGTTTCAGAAGAAGGTGACGGGTACGTGAGAGTTGCATGGGGAATTGATGATCCCACCCTCCCATGGGAGCGGGAATATTTCTCCTATGGGTCGTCAGGCCACGATATGACGCTGCTGGACAACGATACCGTACTTGCGGTGGGCAACGACGGGATTGTGGTGGTGAGGAAGAACGGCCAGTGGCAGAGCGTCAATTCACTCACCAGCGAGCACCTGTACCGGTGCCGGGCGGCATCGGCAACCGTGGCCTGGGCCGCCGGTGAGAGCGGAACGGTGGTGAAGTACCACAACGGCACATGCGAGCTTCACTCACTGGATCCGCCGGAAACCATCTATGCGCTCCACGCCTTTGATGAAGACACGGTGGCCGTGGGAGCAGATGTCAACACGGTGGGAATCTATGAGAACGGCGCGTGGGTCGTGCATGAGAATCTTCCGATTACGGTGCCCATGGCCATCTGGGGGCCTGCGATAAACGACTTCTGGGTGGCGGACTATATGGGGAAATTCCTCCACTGGAATGGGAGTGAGTTTGATCAGGAGATAAGCACCGGCACGGAGAACAACGTTATGGACATGCACGGTACCGCCGCAGATGACATATACGCCGTCACCTGGAACGGCAGAGTGTATCACTATGATGGGGAGCAGTGGTCAATATTTGCCACCCTCACCCAGTATCTGAACAGAATAGTGGCCCTTTCTGACGGAACCCTCTCTGTGATGAAGCGGAGCGGGCAGATTTATCGATATGACGGTGCGTGGGTGCTGTACGGGGATGTACAGCCTGACATCACTTACAATGGCTTTGCCGTGAACGCATACGGGGATGCCTTTATTGTGGGTGAGAACTTCTTCCTCAAGCACGCACGGTTCAACCGCCATGCGGAGCTGTACGGCGGGACAGGAGATGCGAGCGGTGCCACCCTGGCAATGACACACTGGTACCAGATAGCCATAGCCCAGGGGGCAGCCATCACCTACGGGTGCACCATGAAGAGGGGGCATGCCGGTGCACCGCTGCCAAAGCTGGTGCTCGTGATGCAGGGCACCGACGGCACCGAGTATGTGGATGCGTGGATACCCACCGCCGGAGGGGACGCCTGGGAAACCCACGAAAGGGAGATACCGGCCCCGGCACCCCTGAAGGGCATAAAGATGTATGCGGAGGCGCAAAAGCGCGGCGAAGAGCCGGATCATGCCTATATCGACGATTTTCAGGCATATGCGGAGGGGAGATTTGTGGTGGTGAAGTGCGAGCACCCCATACTCGACAGGGTGGTGGTAACAAATGAGGATGGAAGCGTGGTATGGTATGACAGCGGTGAGGGAGCATGAACGTGGAGGAGCGGCTGCGTGAGCTGGAGGAAGCGTACAGGGCACGGTACGGAGAGGATGCGGTGGTGCGCATACAGGACAACGGCCCCATAAAGAACACGCCGTACCGGAACGTGCAGATATGGTACCGGAACGATGAGGGCGTGGTGAAGTGCAACAGCGAGGTGTACCTCTTCATCGACGATGCGGGAAATGCGGAATGGTACGGCAGGGACCCCACGAAACTCCCGGAAAGGAGAGTGCCATTCAGCGACATCCTTGAGGAAAAGATACATGAAGAAATGAAGAAGGGGGCCATCCTGTACGGTGAAGTGCTCTCGGTAAACGAACGGGCAGAACGGGCACGGGTGTTCATCAAAACGGAAACAGAGGAAGGAGTGTACATCGTGGGCGTGGACGAGGCGGGGAAGCTC
>QMSU01000278.1 GCA_003650975.1 Thermoplasmata archaeon | reverse complement strand
GCCCGCATAATCATCCCAGTAATTTCCTATGCTGCTGTTCCAGTGGTTTGCGCCGGTGTCGTATGCATTGATACCGTTTCCCATGAAATTGTTGTGGTGGATGATATTGCCATAGGAACTCTCCGCATAGATTCCGTAGCCAAAATTGTCCACAAACTCGCAGTTTATGATTTCGGTGGTATTTGTTTCCTCTGCGTATATGCCATATCCAAAATTGCTCCTGAACGCACAGCCCGCGATGGTGTTATTCGAGGAGTTTTCCAGGGTGATGCCCACAATGTTATTGGAAATATTGCTCTCAAAAATCGAGGAGTTTATGGTATTCAAAAGCCATATGCCGCAGAATGAGTCATGTATGACGGCGTGCTCCACGGTGATGTTCTCCGAGGAAGAAATGACCATGCTCTTGTTCTCCACATCATAGATTTCGGTGTCCTTTATGGTGCAGTTGAATGAATTGTACACCATCATCCCCCAGTCAATGCCGTGGATGGTACATCCAATGACGGATACATTGCGGGAGACTATTTCTATTCCGTACAGATGGCTGTTGGTAACCGTACAGTTTTTTATCGTTATGTTTTCATACTGGGTATAGATGCCCGCCTCGATTCCATTGGTCACCGTGAAATTCTCCATCACGATGCCATCTGCCAGTAAATTTACCGCATACAACCGCGAATTCCCGTCTATTGTCACACCGTCCTCACTTTCTCCGATTAACGTCACGCTTTTATCCACAAGGATATTCTCCTGATAGGTTCCCTCAAATACAAATATGATATCGCCATCATCCGAATCATTGATGGCCTCCTGTATGGTATCCCATTTGTGATTTGACGGTTCATCGGTGAAGTTATCATCAACAAAGATTATTTTCCCATATGGGAGGGAAGCATGAGTGACGGTTGCGGTTATCGCATATGCACTCACCATTAACACTATAAGTATGCCCATCCCCATTTTTGTCATGGTAAAGATAAAAATTCCCTGCACTTAAATCTTTTTATTTTTTCTGATATCGTCAATGAGCTCCTTTGCCCTGTCCATTTTTATATTTCCTTCCTCCACCATCTTCCGGGCCACAATATCCAGCTCGTCACCCTTCGCTCCTGCCATGAATGCAATGTTTTGTGCGTGCAGTTTCATGTGGCCTGCCTGAATCCCTCTGGTGGCAAGGGCTCTCAGTGCAGCGAAATTCTGCGCAAGACCCACGGATGCGATTATTTCAGCAAGCTCAGATGCGGTGCTCACACCCAGTATTTTCAGGGAAAGTTTTGCCATGGGGTGCACCTTTGTTGCCCCTCCTATTATTCCCACGGCAAGGGGAATCTTGATTTTTCCGTGCAGGTTGCCCTGTCCGTCCTTTTCCCACACGGTCAGCGGGCCGTATCCATTCATGGCGGCGTAGGCATGGGCGCCTGCCTCTATCGCCCGCCAGTCGTTGCCTGTTGCTATCACCACGGCGTCAATACCGTTCATGATGCCCTTGTTGTGGGTTGCGGCACGGAACGGGTCCAGTGCGGCAAATTCATGGGCACGTACAATTTTTTCCACGGTTTCCTCACCGCCTATGACATCCTTTTTGTAGGTCACCTCCGCCTCCACGGTTCTATGCACCGCAAGGTTGGAGAGTATCCTCAGCAGGGCCTTCCCGCCCGTTATCTTCTCCAGCAGGGGTGCAATGGCCTCCGCCATGGTGTTCACCGCATTTGCCCCCATGGCATCACGCACATCCACCAGCAGATGGACCACCATCATGTCGTTGCTGAGCATTCTTGCTTCGATATCTCGTGCACCGCCGCCGAACTTCACCAGGACCTTATCCTGCGCATTGGCAAGGGAGAGTATCTCATCTTTACGCTCCAGCAGTTTTTCTTCGGCATCCCTTTCGGGATGAAGAATCTGAATCTGGCCTATCATGACGGGCTCACTCACCGTTGCGGAAAATCCTTCAGGGCGTGCCATTTTGGCGGCGTTGGATGCAGCCGCCACCACCGATGTTTCCTCTATTGCCATGGGTACCAGCACTTCCCTGCCATTGACGATGAAATTGGTGGCAATGCCCAGCGGGAGCTGCATGCACCCCACCACATTTTCAATCATGATGTCGGCAATATCCTGTGTGAGACCGTCAAAGGAGGTGAGCAGTGCCGCTTCCTCATCGGAAAGCCCTGCAAATTCCTTCACCGCATTCACTCTTTCCTCAATGGGCATTTTATAAAAGCCGGGAATCCGTGACGATTTCATGATGCTGAATCTGGTTGGACTATATGTTTTTTACCTCATGGGTGAAGCAAAAGCATGAGTTACGAACATGTACATGCATATTCATGAAAAAAGGAGCATTCTCACGTTTTTGGTTTACCCAGACCCACTTCCTTCTCCAGTTTTTCATCCATTTTATGGTAGATGTATCTTTTAGCTAAAACAGAGCGAGAACCCTTTGGGCTTTAGCCCAAAGATGAATCGCTCTCTCACATTCTCTCTCAAAAAACTTTTCTCATAAACTATGATAGCGATAGGGGAATAACCCCCATCATGCTACCACAGCCGCTACGGCTGTATAGTAGCGTGAGCTTTAAAAAATTTTGGAGGTGATAAAAATGCAGTTAGTGAGAAATAGGCATAGTGTTGGATTGAGCAACTACCATCTACAATTCACGCCAAAGTACAGGCGCGACGTGTTCAGAGATGCGGTGGTAAGGAGAACATGCAGAGAGGCTTT
>QMSU01000277.1 GCA_003650975.1 Thermoplasmata archaeon | reverse complement strand
GCAAGCTATCCGGCGGGGAGCGGCAACGGGTCTTCCTCGCCATCGCACTGGCCCAAGAGCCGCAGATTCTGCTCCTAGACGAGCCCACAGCCCACCTGGATGTTAAGTATCAGCTTGAGCTGATGCAGATCATCGAGGGGCAGGCGCGGGCTGGGCTCATGGTGGTAATGGCCCTGCACGACCTCAACCTGGCCGCGGCCTTCGCCCACCGGATCGCGCTCATGGCAGATGGACGAGTGGTGGCCAGCGGGACGCCAGGGGAGGTGCTGACTCCCAAACGCCTGCGGGCCGTGTTCGGTGTGGAGGCGGTGGTACGCGAAAACCCAATCACCGGGGGCGTGTACGTCCACTTCCTCCCCCCTCGACCGACCTCCACAGAGAAAAAGGGAGAGGTTTTGGTGATCGGTGGAGGTGGCGCGGCGGCCGAGGTCTTGCCCCACTTGGCCGCCAAATATCAAGTCAGCGTGGGCGTGGTGTCCCCGCTTGACTCCGACTACCAGGTGGCCAGGCAACTGGGCCTGGAGGTCATAGATGAGGCACCCTTCGCCCCGGTCTCAGAGGAGGCTTGCAGGCGGCTATGCCAAAAGCTTTCCCAAGCTGACGCGGTAGTAGTATGCCCCACCTGGTTCGGCCCTGGGAACCTTTCGGTCCTGGAGGCGCTGGATGAGAAGGTAAAAACGAAGATGAGGATCTTCGTCTTGGACCCGCAGAGGCTCCGGGAGCGCGATTTCACCGGTGGCAGAGCCACCCGGTTGGTGGAAGGGTTCCTGGCGGCCGGGGCGGTAAAAGTTGAAGCAGGGCGCCTTGCTCAACTGGATCTGCTTCAGGAAGGACCGAAGGATGGTGGGCAACCTCCTTCTTGAATTGCTCACGCGCAAGAGGCCTCTTTTAGCGGACGGGGCGATGGGGACGCGGCTTCTGGAGCTGGGCCTTCCTTCGGGAGCGCCCCCGGAGCTCTGGAACGAGCAGGCCCCCGACGCGGTTTTGCAGGTGCACAAAAGCTATATCGAGGCAGGCTCCGACATCATCTTGACGAATTCCTTCGGCGCCGGCCGGAGGAAGCTCGCCCGCCTTGGGCTTGCGGACAAGGCTGCAAGCCTGGCCCGGAGGGCGGCAGAGCTGGCGAGGGAGGCGGCGGGCGATAGGGCCGCGGTCTTGGGCTCCATTGGTCCCACGGGCGAACTCCTGAAACCCCTGGGCAAGCTCACCCTCAAGGAAGCCCGCGAGAGCTACGCTGAACAGGCACAGGCGCTGGCCCAAGGCGGCGTCGACGCGCTCATTCTGGAGACGTTTTTCGACCTGGAAGAGCTCAAGGCTGCCCTTGTCGCCGCGCTCCAGGCTACGGATCTCCCGATCGCATGCTCCATGACCTTCAGGGCTGGGGGCAAAACCATGATGGGCGTCTCCGTCGAGCGGTTCGCCCGGGAGATCGAGGCGTTGGGGGAGGAAAGGATCGTCCTTTTAGGGGCCAACTGCGGGGCGGGGCCGAAGGAGATGGAGGCCATCGCCGAAAGGCTCTGCGCGGCTGCAAAACGGCTCCCGGTGCTGGCCAAGCCCAACGCAGGGCAGCCGAAGCCGGTCGAGGACCACACAGTTTACGAGGCTTCGCCGAGGGATTTTGCGGAGAGCGCGAGGAGCTGGATCCGGGCAGGGGTAAAAGTGGTGGGCGGCTGTTGTGGGACGACGGCCGAGCACATAAAGGCGCTGGCGGAGGTGGTGAAGGGATGAACGAAAGTGGCTTGAAAGGTGTGGAGGAGTTCCTTGTCGAGCTTGGGTCTACGGCGCCCGCTCCCGGAGGTGGGGCGGCGGCGGCGCTGACGGGGGCGATGGCCGCTGCCTTGGTGGAAATGGTGGCCGGCATCTCCTCCCGCAGGGCTGCCCCGCAGGAAGGGCGCCTTGGGCGCATCAGGCAGGATGCGGAGGAAATCCGTACGGCCTTGACAAAGGCGATCGAAGAGGACGCCGCTGCCTACGGCGAGGTCGCCAAGGCCCTGAACATGCCCAAAACCACCGAGGAGGAGAAGGCCGCCCGCCGCCAGGCGCTCGCTAGAGCCTTGCGCAGGGCGGCCGAGGTGCCGCTTTCCACCGCAAGGGCGGCTTTGAGGGTCCTTGACCTGTGTGAAGAACTCGTCCCCTTGGCATCCCGGCACCTGCAAAGCGACATCGCGGCGGCAGCACAACTCGCCCGTGCCGCCGTGTGCACGGCCCTATACAACGTGGATGCCAATTGCCTTTGGATCCGGGACCAGGAATTCTTGACCGAAATGCGCCCACTGCGGGTGGAATTAAGCCAGGAAGCGGATCGAAAAACGGCCCGCCTCCTTACGCAGTTAGAGGCAAGCCTTACGAGCTGGCTGGGAGAGAGGGATTCGAACCCCCACTAGCAGGTCCAGAGCCTGCCGGCCTACCATTAGCCGATCTCCCAGTTTCACATTTGATGGTATCTGGCGCCGACAGGCCGGTCAAGTCTTTGTATTGTGAGCGGCGCTTCCATACAATGTGGTTCCGATGGGCACAAGAAGGCCATGCGCTGCAGGCACGTTTTACCCCTCCGATCCCCTGTCCCTGGCCAGGGAGATTGAGGCATGCTTGGGCAAATCCCGCGCCGAGCTCGGCCCTCCTCCTCCCCCACTCCCGGGTCCAGTGGGGTTGATCCTTCCCCATGCGGGCTACCGGTATTCAGGACCTGTGGCCGGGGCGGGCTTCCGAGCCCTGTGGCAACTGGGCAGGCCTGAACG
>QMSU01000276.1 GCA_003650975.1 Thermoplasmata archaeon | reverse complement strand
GGTTGCCAGGCACTGCTTCTCGAAGAAGACTACTTCTTGAATATCTCAACCGTCCTTTTCGACTGTTTTTTAAATACAAAGACGTGCTATTTCATCCGCAAAAATTTTTTAAGGATATTTCACGAGAACAGGAAATGAAAAAGGAAGAAAGAGGCGTGTTTGATCAATTTCTGGAATCCGGGAAATGAAACCTTTCCAAAAGAACCCCTCTATTGTGTGCAGTGAGCTGGATGATGGGGCTGTCCTGCTGAATTTGGATACCAAGTATTACTATATCTTGAATGCATCGGGATTGAGGATTTGGCAGCTCATGGACCAGTGTTCAAGCATTGAAGATATGGCAATGGAGCTGGTCAATGAATATGTGGTTGATTTTGAGAAGGTTAAATCGAGTGTCCATCGCCTGCTCAAGGAGTTCAAAAAACATCGATTAATAGTTGCGTCCAGATGAGATAGGCATGATTTGTCTGTGGCGGCCTGTTTCATGGGGCCAGTTGAGTGGAAATGAGCGTATTATCAATTGCTCATTTCTCAAAATAAGGAGGGTTGATATGTCCAAGGATGAGAAGAAAAATGAAAGCACGTTGCTAAAAGAGAGGAAAAGGAAAGAATTTGTAGAACCTAAACTGACCAAGTGTAAGGAGCCATTGGATAAAGTTACAAAACTTTTCCCAACATCATGACAAACATAGTTATGAACCGATGCTTGAAATCTGCTCGCGTGAAATTAGGAAAACAGTATATTCTATTTTGTAACAAACAACTCTCTGTAGAAGTCATAGTTTCCGGCGGCAAAAAAGTAGTCGGGTTTTGTGAAGCTCATGAAAGCTTGAGATGAGATATAGATGGTGTATCCCAGAGTGTGGTTAGGGCGTCTTCTGGTGCGCCTGGGAGATATGGTGAAGGCCTCTGCCTTGATGGTCATGAAAAAAGATGATTTAGTAGAGTTCAGCCGACGAAGTTACAGTGATAGAAAATTTCTTGGTTACTGGACCGATCCACAGCGGGTGAATTCCGGCATTAATGATGAGGAAAGGGCCTTGCTGGAAAAGATTCCTGTAAGAGGAGGGCGTTTGTTGCTTTTGGGTGTTGGCGGAGGTAGGGAAGCGATTTCACTCGGGAAGATGGGATTCAAGGTTACCGCGGTGGATTTTATCCCAGAAATGGTGAAAAGTGCTGTGTTCAATGCTGCTCAGTGCGGAGTTTCTATCGAGGGTCTAGTTGGGGAGGTGTCGAGAATTAAGCTGCCTGCGAGCACGTTTGACGTTGTTTGGCTTATGGCTGCTATGTATTCATCAATCCCCACCAGTAAGAGGAGGATAAATACCCTTCAAAATATTTCAAAATCGTTGAGACCAGGTGGATATTTTTTACTTCAATTCATGTGGAACAATGGCGCCAGGGGGGCAACTAGGGCGGAGCGGCTAAAAAAGATGATCGCTCTTTTAACGGCTGGGAATATGACGTATGAGAAGGGCGATTTACTATGGCGGTACGAAGAGTTTATCCATTTTTTTTCATCCGAGGATGAGCTCCGCGGAGAATTTGCGGCGGGTGGATTTCAGGTGGAATTCTTGCATTTACCAGCAAAGAGCGGGATGGGAGGGGCGGTCCTAAAAAAACTTTAAGACTATTTTAGACAAAATTCCTGTTTATAAACAATGTCCGCCAAAAATCATGAATCCTTAAGACAAAAGGCAAGACAGACATTACGTCTTGATCGCGCCGTGCGTTTTGTGTGGGAAGCAGGGCCGGGCTGGACCATGGTCAGTCTAGCCTTTGTTATGATACGGGGTGTGTTGCCACTCTTGGCTCTCTATTTGATGAAGCTCATCGTGGATGCGGTGACCTTTTCCCTGGGGGCTCCTGACAAGACGGTGGCCTTCAAACAGGTGGCGCTCTTAATAGGATTTGCTGCCGGGGTGGCCTTGCTCAGTTCACTCTGTCAGCTCATTGCCAGTCTTGTTAAGGAGGCCCAGACCCTTGCCGTTACGGATCACATGTATGATATCCTCCATGCCAAATCCATCGAGGTGGACCTGGAATACTATGAGAACCCGAAGTACTTTGACACCCTTCACCGTGCCCAGCAGGAAGGGCCTTACCGGCCTACCCGTATCGTCAATGACCTGGTACAATTAGGCCAGACCGGTATTTCTCTCCTTGCCATGGGAGGCCTGCTGATCTCTTTCCATTGGGGAATGGCCGTGCTTCTTCTTGGCGCGGCCGTACCCGGAGTCTTTGTACGGTTGAGATATTCCGAAAAGTTGTTTAACTGGGAGAAGGGCCGGACTCAATCCGAACGAAAGGCCAGCTATTTTAACTGGCTTCTCACCGGTGACCAGCATGCAAAGGAAATTCGCCTGTTTGATCTGGGGAATTTATTCAGGCGCCGCTTTACTGAACTGCGCGGGCAGCTTCGCCGTGAGCGACTGGAAATTACGCGCAGGCGATCCTTCGCGGAATTCGCGGCCCAGGCCACTGGGACAATCGCGGTATTTGGTTCGTTTGGGATTATCGCATACCGGTCCATCCAGGGTGCCATCACGTTGGGTGATATGATCATGTATTTCCAGGCCTTTCAAAGGGGCCTTGGCTATCTGAGGGGGATGCTCGGCGGGATTGCCGATCTGTATGAAAACAACCTCTTTCTCTCCAACCTCTATGAGTTTCTTGATCTGAAGCCGAAAGTCAAGGAACCCGGTCACCCTGTTTCAATCCCGCAGCCCATGCGAAAGGGCCT
>QMSU01000275.1 GCA_003650975.1 Thermoplasmata archaeon | reverse complement strand
TTCGGGCTTGCTGCCGCCTATGTTTTTATTAAACAGTCGGAGCCCCCTAGTCACTGCGACCTGCTCTTTCGCGGAGCAGGCACCCCTTCTCCCAAAGTTACGGGGCTAGTTTGCCGAATTCCCTCGGATGGATTAATCCGATACGCCTTGGGCTTCTCACCCAGGGGCACCTGTGTCAGTTCTCGGTACGAACACCACAGGCCATATCCACATGCTTTTCACGGGCACCTGGAATGAGCCAAAGCCCCCTCAATTGGGAGCCTCATCACGCATTCATCCCCTTCTCGCCATTACGGCACTCCAAGGATTTCAACGCTTGAATAGCGCGACGGCGCTACTCGGCCTATCCAGATGCGTCACACGTGGACGGCAACCTGTGATGGCGCAGGAATATTAACCTGCTTCCCATTCGAGCTACTCCAGTTAGGGTAGCCCTTAGGATCGGCTAACCCACGGCTGATGAACATTGCCGTGGAACCCTGGCCCCTTCGGCGGTCGGGATTCTCACCCGACTTTGCTGCTACTTTCACCAGGATTCTCGTCGGTGCACGGTCCACTGGAGTTCACACCCCAGCTTCTGTCCATACACCGCGCCCCCCTACTTACTCTTGACAGAGTACTCATGTATCGGTGACCGGCTTGAGTCCCGTCCATTTTCGGGGCCCACACCCTCGACCGGTGAGCTGTTACGCACTCTTTAAAGGATGGCTGCTTCTAAGCCTACCTCCCGGCTGTTTTAGGATGTGGACTGCCTTTAGGTCACACTTAGCCGATACTTAGGGACCTTAACATGAGGCCGGGTTCTTTCCCTTTCGGACATCAACCTTACGCCAGATGACCGAACTCCCCGAGTCTACGGCGGTGGCACATTCGGAGTTTGACAGGATGCCGAGGGCTTTCGCCCCCTAAACACCCAATCAGTGCTCTACCGCACCACCCACCTCGTCGGAGGACTTCCTGAGGGAAGTTTCGGGGGGAACCAGCTATCTCCGGTCTAGATTGGCCTTTCACCCCTATACGCAGCTCAACCAAGCGATTTGCACATCAGCACTGGATCGGTCCTCCACCCCCCTTTCGGAAGGCTTCAACCTGGCCACGCATAGATCGACCGGTTTCGGGTCTCTTCGCAATGACTTGAGGCGAGCACACCTTGCCCCTTGTCCGAAGACTGCGGGCACTCGCTTTCGCTACGGTTACGGTGTTGCCACCTTAACCTCGCCATTACAAAGAACTCCCTGGCCCATTTTTCGAAACGTATAGCAGAACGCTGGCTTACGCCTTTCACGCCCTGCATGCCTGTAACCGCCTGGTTTCAGGCTCTTTTCACCTCCCTCTTCGGGGTACTTTTCAGTTTTTGGTCACCCTACTAGTTCGCTATCGGTCTCGGGGCGTATTTAGGGTTGGGAGTTTATGCCTCCCACCTTCACGCGAGATATCCAACCCGCGCTACTCTGGAACATCCAGACTCTTCCTCCTGATTTACCCTTACGGGACTATCACCCTCTATGGTGTGGCTTTCCAGCCAACTTCAGGTTCGTCATTTGGAAGTACCGGAGTCCAAACACCACATCTCCCCTGCCTTTCGGCAAAGGATTCGGTTTGCCCTGTGCCGTTTTCACTCGCCGTTACTTACGGCATCGCTTTTGCTTTCTTTTCCTGCGGGTACTAAGATGCTTCAATCCCCCGCGTTCCCGATTGCAGATGCAATCGCTACGGGTTTACCGTAGCAGGATGTCCTATTCGGGAATCCTCGGATCAAAGGCTCCTTGCGCCTACCCGAGGCATATCGCAGCTTGGCACGCCCTTCATCAGCGCCCGAGCCTAACCATTCACCAGACGGCGTAGCAGCAGCTCTTTACGTCCAGGTTGCGTATGCATTAACCTCATCGGAACACTCTCTGTGTTCCTAGGTCGTCACCAATTGATCTCATAATGAAACCAACTGGCCAATGGACCGGGTGGGATGTTCAGCCATGCAGCCTTTGAACCCACGACCTCCTGCTTGCAAAGCAGGCGATCTTCCAACTGATCTACCGGCCCTTTGCAGAAACATCGATCATTTTGGCGTTTGATGGATAAAGAATGTCAAAGGAGGTGATCCATCCGCAGGTTCCCCTACGGATACCTTGTTACGACTTAGCCCCGCTCGCTGAACCCAGGTTTGAATCTATCAAGCCGACAGATCCTCACCCGGACCCAACTCGCTTGGCTTGACGGGCGGTGTGTGCAAGGAGCAGGGGCATATTCACCGCGCAATGTTGATACGCGATTACTACGGAATCCACCTTCACGAGGGCGAGTTTCAGCCCTCGGTCCGAACTACGACTGGGTTTAGAGATTAGCTCCCCCTTTCGGGGTGGCAACCCATTGTCCCAGCCTTTGTAGCGCGCGTGTAGCCCGAAGGATTCAGGGCATACTGACCTACCGTTGCCCCCTCCTTCCTCTGGCTTAGCGCCAGCGGTCCCCCTAGTGTGCCTTGTCTCCGGAGAAACAAGTAGCAACTAAGGGCAGGGGTCTTGCTCGTTACCTGACTTAACAGAACGCCCTACGGTACGAGCTGACGGCGGCCATGCACCACCTCTCTGCCTATTATTCGGGCAAGGTCTTCAGCCTGGCCCACATACGGCAGTCTCCCCCGGTGAGTTTTCCGGCGTTGAATCCAATTAAACCGCACGCTCCTCCCGTTGCAGTGCTCCCCCGCCAATTCCTTTAAGTTTCAGCCTTGCGACCGTACTCCCCAGGCGGTGGACTTAA
>QMSU01000274.1 GCA_003650975.1 Thermoplasmata archaeon | reverse complement strand
GACGGGATTTGAACCCGTGACCTCCACCATGCCAAGGTGGCGATCTTCCAACTGATCTACCGGCCCACTGTAGCCAATATATGCCTATCTATTCATAAAACTTGTTATTTCCGCCTTCACCAGTTCGATGGCCTTCTCCTTTGCCTCTGCAAGACGTTCCGGGCTGCCCCCCGCCTGGGCAATGGTCTTTTTGCCGCCACCGCCATCCATCATTTTCCCCACTTCTCTTGCTATCTCGGAGCAGTCGATGGGAAGGTCGGGAGAGGATGCGATGGTGAGTATCGCCCGCTCGCCTTTCACGCTCCCGGAAATCACCACTGCCTTTTCCCTTGTCAGCTCCTTTATGGCAGAGGGAAGGAGATTGTCACTGGTTATTATTTTCACACCTTCATATTCCACCGCCCCGGCGCCCATGTTCTTCTGGAGATGTTCCACCTCCTTTCGTGCACTCTTCCATTCCCGCACAAGTTTTTCCGCCGCTTTCACCACATTTTCCGGCTGTGCCCTGAGCACTGCAGCCACATCCCTGAGCAGGCGCTCCTGCCTCTGCATGTACTCAAGTGCCCGCTCTCCCGCGCAGAACCGTATTCTCTCCACGCCGTCCTGCAGCCGTTCCAGGCCGGTGATTTTTATGAATCCTATTTCGGCCGTATTGTCCACATGCATTCCGCCGCATGCCTCGGTGTCCACTCCCTCGATGTTCACCACCCTGAGCTCGCTGCTCTTCGGCGCACCTCCCTGATAGAGCCGGAAACCGAAACGTGCTTCCGCCTCCTCTCTCGGCATGAATGTCTTTTCAACTGGGATTGCCCTTGCCACCACCTCATTTGCCACCTTTTCAATCCTTTCTGTCTCCTCCTCGTTTATTCGCTTGTAGTGCGTGATGTCCAGCCGTGCCTCATGCTCATCGAGTTCGCTCCCCGCCTGCCATACATGATCCCCGAGCACGGTGCGGGCCGCAGCATTTATGATGTGGGTGGCGGTGTGATGGCGCATCATGGCATACCTCCGTTCCCAGTCAATGGTGCCGTGCACCTTTCCCTTCTTGAGCTTCCTGTCCAGCACGTGGAGTATGGCATTCCCTGCCTTTTTTGCCTCCTTCACCTGTGCGGTCACACCGTTCTGCACAAGAACTCCCGTGTCGGTGCGCTCCCCCCCTCCCTCGGGATAGAACAGGGTTTGGTCGAGAATGACGGTGGTTCCGTCGGCGATGACAATCTCTGCATCGAATTCACTGGCATAGTCTTTCTCATAGTAGAGGGGCACGGTGGAAACATCGTAGGAGGGTATCTCCTCCCTTTTCTCCTTCTTCTGTGCCTTGAGATGGCGATCTGCAACCATGGATTCGAAGTTGGCGGGAACCTCCACGCCCGCTATCTCCTTCACAATCTCCGGATGGATGCCATGCGAGTCATAGAATTCAATGAGTTTTTCTGCGGTGATTTTCCCCTCCTTTTTCATGTGGCGTTTCACCATCGCCCTTCCCTTCTCCACCGCCGCACGGAATTTCCCGGTTTCAATTTCGAGAATCTCCTCTATCCGGTCCCGTGCCCCGGCAAGTTCCGGGAAATCCTGCTCCAGGAGCGATATGTGCTTTGCCACGATGGAGAACAGGGTGTCCCGGTACCCGCTCTTATCCATGAACCGTAGAGCCCTTCTGATGAGCAGGCGTGCCAGGTATCCGGCACCTGAATTGGAGGGAACAATACCGTCGCCGAGCATGAAGGCAAGACACCGTGCATGGTCTGCCAGCACGTAGCGGTACTCCCTGTCGTTTTCTGCATTGCGTTCTATGTGGTCAATCACCTCGGGAAAGATGGCGTCATAGACGGTGGGGCTCCCATTCACCAGCCAGACAAGACGTTCCAGCCCGTACCCCGTATCCACCACCTTCAGGGGCATTTCACTGTAGCGGTTTCCCTTCACCTCATACCTGCCGTGCTCATCCTCCTGCAGATTCATGAACACGAGCGTTGCCACCTCAAGGCCGCAGCTCAGCACCTCCAGGCAGGCGCCGGCGTTGCCGCCGCCGGCCCACTCCGCCTCCTTATAGGTGACGTTCTCTATGCCAAGGGTTTTGAGGAATTCATGGCAGTAACGGGTTGTCTCCTCGGTCCAGTAAACCTGTTCATGGTTGTTGAAGGCGTGGTGTCCCATCATTTCAAAGAGCGTGAGATGACGTCCGCTTTTTCCCACCTCCTCCAGGTCGTTCAGACGGATGCTGGGCTGCGATATCACCAGGGGATTGGCGGGAGGCGGGACGAGCCCCGCGGTGACATGGGGCTGAAAATCGGCAATGGAGGCGATGGTGAGGTAGATGTCATTTCGCCACCTGGCTATCACCGGATACCGCTTCAAACGGGTGTGGTTTTTGCGCTCGAAGAATGAGAGGAATGCCTCGCGCATGTGGTGCAGGTCCATGGGTTTTCCGGAAGGATTGCCGATGAAACTGTATTCCACGCAGGGGGCATCGCCGCACAGTTCCTGATGCTCATCCTGTGTCCAGAAGTACGCACCGCACTTTTTGCATTTCCTTCGCACAAATCCCTCCTCCTTGAAGAATTGAAGCTGAAGGGTCTTCTCAAGCTCGGGATGCATTGTGGTATATAAACCCCGCTATATATTTATTTTCAGCGGGTTTTTTTGAAAAGTCACCACCATCTGGAAGAATCTCTATATTTTTCTGCTTCCTCCTCACTTGAAGGTTTTCTGAAAATGAAAAGATGTTCATACATCAGAAGAAGGAAATTATACT
>QMSU01000273.1 GCA_003650975.1 Thermoplasmata archaeon | reverse complement strand
TTCAGAATAAATGGGGAAGAATAATATTCACTGCTGCCCCTATGTCTTCATCTGGAATTCCAGCTCCCTATCTTGCAGGAAAAGCAGGATTTATTGGTCTGGCTAAATACATATCAAAGAAGTTTAAAGATGTGCACACCTTTGGTCTTGCTCTAAGACATGTTGACACTCTTTTGATAAGAAAGGCAATGGAAAGCAGGGGTAAGAATGTAGAGGAGGCGATAAAGGAATTAAACAGTAAATCTCTAACTGGAAGAATGATAACACCGGAAGAAGTTGCAGAAATATATGGTTACTTCCTCACATCCTTATGGAAATCTTTGGATGGAACCGTCATATTGGCAGATGGTGGAATTACTTATTTAAGGTAGGAGGTCTGACATGGAAAGTATTGAACTGAAAGGAAAGAAATGCATATTATTCGGAGCAAACGATCCTCTCGGGATGAATATTATAAAACATCTTTTAGAGATGGGAATAGAACCGGGACTAATAGATATTGATGGAAAAGAAACAAATCTGGATCTTCCACAGGAGACGGTGATTCCTGGAGATGAAAAAACTTTTAAAAGAGCGGTGGATAATTTAAGCGCAAAATTTGGAAAGATAGATTTTCTTATACTTTCTTACTACTTTGAGGATAAACTAAAATTTTTTATAGATGATCCTAATTTAGAGAAGTGGGATTTAATTAGAGAAAGGTGGGTTGATAGCTACTTTCTCTGTATGAAAACCATAGCTCCACATTTCATAAAAAATAGATTTGGAAGAGTAGTCTTTTTAAACACACTTGCTGGATATACAGGGGAGGGAGAGGGTGAAGGAGAACTGATAATAGAAAACTCTTCTATTTATGAGTGTGCAGCTTCAAGCGCCATAACAGGTATGATGACATCCATAGCAAGACAGATAATACCTATGGGTATTTCAGTTAATGGCATTGCTATAAGACCAAACTATATGGAAGATATTGAGAGAATAAATGATGCGATAGATCTATGGCTTTCAGGAGTACTTACATACTCCTGTGGTCAAATTATACGAATATACTAACGATTGGAGAGGAAAAATGGATAAAGAATTTGGAGAACGTATCTTAAAGGAATGGGGGATACAGGAACTTCCTCTTGAAGATAAAATAATAAAAATATTTGAAAAGGTACGGGATATTCCTTTTGGAAGCACAGGTTCAAGGGATCCAAAAGATGTATACGAAAGAAATAAAGGCACCTGTTCTGGTAAAAATTTCCTCTTAAGAGACCTCTATAAACTTATAGGGGTAAAAACAAGAGACATGATATGTCTTCAAAGATGGAAAGACCTTACATGGTTTCCAACAGAGACCTATAAAAATGTGAAATTTCCAGAGGAATTATTAAAGATGCTTGATGAATATGATATCGTAGATTTCCATAACTATGAGGAGATATATATTAACAACAAATGGATAGTTGTTGATGCCACAATTGATAAACCGCTCAAAAAAATTGGATTCTATACAACAGGGAATTGGGATGGAAAAACGAGCATGCCTCTATGTTTTCCGGGAAGTGACAAAAGATGGGATTGTGGAGATAGGGGGGCTGAAGAAAAAAAGAGACTAACTTCTCTCCTTCCTCATGACATTGCTGAAGCAAGGGAAGAATTTTTAAAGAAGATGACGAGATGGATAGATGAATTAAGGGAATCAAAACTTATTTAGTCTGAAATTCTTTAATTTTTAAATATTTAAAACTAAAAGGAGGTAAAAAATGGTAGATGAGGAAAAATCTGGAGGTTATGCTTGGTGGGTGACCATTATCGGAACTTTAACTTCTCTTACTGTTTTCTCTACCATGACTTCTTATTCTATGACAGTATCCCAACTTGCTGATGCATTAGACGTTACCCAACAAGCAGTAATGTTAGGTGAAACGGTTAGAATGATATTTTGGGTCGTTGGATTAATCGTGGGAGGAATGGTTATAAGTAAAATTAAAGTTAAAAACACCGTTATTTTAGCAATGGCTTGTTTGCTTATCCCCCAATTCTTGTTTCCTTACATTAAAAATTATAATCTTCTTCTATTCCTTAAAGCTATTCAGGGATTTGCATCAATGTCTTGGCCTGCACTTGTTGTATCAATTATGAGTTGGGTACGTGGAAAACAAATAGGACTTGCATCTGGAATTTTTCTTGGTGGTAGTTTAGCTGGTGGTGGAATTGGTGGTGTAATAGTTGGTCATGTCATTCCGTCAATGGGCTGGAAAGCTTCTTTCTGGGTTCTTGGTTTAATTTCTGTAATTATTACTCTTATTTGGTATTCAACCGTAAGAATTGCACCTGCACCTGAAGCAGCAAAAACAGAAGCTTCTGCGGAGAAGAAAGAAGGACCTTCTCCGTTCGCAAAGATGATAAGAATGCCAGAAACATGGTTGCTATCCTTAATCATGCTGGGCAGCACATGGATGCTCTTCGGACTTCTATCTACTCTTCCAATTTATGGTAAATACATCGGATACGATGTAACGAAGGTTGGAAATTTAACAACTGCTGTATCCATTGGTTATATCGTAGCTGCAGTGATAGGTGGAGCAATATCAGATGGAATGGCTTCAAAGATGGGACAACTTAGAGGTAGAAGCATAGCAATGGCTATAGGATTTATCATAGCTATTGTTGGCGCTATTCTCCTGCCTGTGCTTGCCCCATTAAGTTTTGGATTATTCTACTTCGCTGCACTCCTTAGCGCTTTTGGTAATTCATGGCCTCAGGCTGTTTTCTGGGCAG
>QMSU01000272.1 GCA_003650975.1 Thermoplasmata archaeon | reverse complement strand
TGATTGTCCGGTTCCGTTCAAGTTAACCACCACGCCGCCGATGCCGGGCTCGCCCGCATCTTGGGCACCGTTGCTGTTCATATCTTTGAAGACACGACCGGAGATAGTACCGGTATGGGGAATCTCTACCCCGACGGATACTGTTGGGTCATCAGTGATCTTGGCATAAGCGAAATCAGTACGAGCGATCCCCTGGCTTATGCGGATGGCTGCAACTCGCGTGCCCGGAACCTCAGGCGTACCAGTGTTATATGTCATAATCCCTATCCACGTGGTAGGGTCAATGCGACATTGCCGAGAATACTGATATTGCCAATTTAGATTGTCATCTATGTACGTCTTTCCAATCCGGGAATTGTTATCAAAAGTCCACGCCAGATGGTACCACCTGTTTGTTTGCAGAGAGGATCCCATATCCGCGTGCTCTTCAATACCATAATTGCTGTCTGCAATGCCAAGAAGCATAGTTCCATTCTGCCGGATATGTCCCCAAGCAGTTGGATACCACGTGGTGCCTACTTGTCCTGTATTACCCCACGTAGGTGGATACCCTGTCAGGGTTTCGAAATACCACCACCCTTCAACTGTAAAAGTCCCACCAAAATACACATCACTTATGGCTTCTCCCTCTTCCCCTTGAGAGCGATGACCATTGACGCGCCTTGCCCATCCATACTTACCTCCACTCACCCACTGCCAAGACGGATGGGTATGGTAAATGCGACTGTGCCCGCTCCAATCCGTTAAGTTCTTATCGAGGAAATAGAACAAAGCTCTGGTGTAGTTGTCACGTCGTGGTACCAATACCTTACCCCAATCCGAAGGTGCTTGCCCAGCTGAAGGATTGCCATAGTAAAGCCAGAAATTGGCATTGCTACCACCAGCAGGAATACTCACGTCTATTGGGAAATACCATTCCGTGTCGCTGATAATGATCCTATCGAGTTCTGTATATGAACTTCCATTCCAATAGACTACTCGTACATCATTTCTATCAGATCTAACCGGTAGTGTTCCCAGGTTGAAGGTGCTTTTTGCATAGTAGTTAGTGTTAATGGCGCTGTTAGCATGAACCGTTAATTGCCGTCTATATAAGTAGCTCTCGTTCCACCACGGTGGTGAAATTTGCGGGGAAGCAACGCTCGATTTCCCGGTCATAATCATCCCTGCTGCCGCCTCTGGGCTCACAGCCCTCATCCCACTGCTGGCGAAGGCTCGGGCAACCTCACGCCCTGCCCCTAGCACCGTCTGGTGGGCATCGTCGTATATCCGCAGCGGATGAACGTCGGCCGCATCGGCAGCGATGGTGTCCTCGAAAGTCACTACCTCGCGGGCCTGCCGCTCCCCGGAGACGGCCACTCGCTCGTCCCAGGGCCGATAAGGGCTCACCCCCATAGAGCGGGCCGGGTTGACGTAGGGCTCAACGGTCCCCTGAACCCGGAAAGCCTGCACCGGATATGAGGGATCGCCGGTCCGAACCAGGATGGTGCGGTCGAAAGGCCCGGCGGGCAGGTAATAGGTGTCTATGGTCACTCCCAGGTCGGCCGTATCCCCCGGGTCAATGCTGAAGTTGGGCCGGTTTTGGAAGGAGGTGGGCACGCCCTGAATCTCGATATGGGCTTGATAACTGCCGCCGTTATCGCCATAACAGCCATTACAGTCGTTGGTGCCCAGGTACAGGCGACCGCCGGTCGGGGCCGTGCCCACGTAGGTGCTCCCCACGAAGAACGGCGTGCCGTCGCCGATCCTGGCGATCAGGCTGAGTTCCCGTGCTCCGGGCAGCGCCCAGCCGTCCGGCGCGATATTGTCCCGCCCCTCGGGGCCGTAGCAGAGGGTGGTGCCACCGCCGGCGTAGCACACCGTACCACCGGCGCGGATGCCGATAGCATCGCCGGCCTCCACATCCAATCCTGTGTCTATCCAGGTCGGATTCCCCGGCACCTCCTGGTCCGTGCGCACGCCGGTGCCCACGACCCTCGCTTTGAGACCCATCAAGCCGACGTTAGCCAAGGTGAAGGTATGGCTCAGGATCGTTCCCTGCGGTACGCTGCCGAAGCCCCATATCGTACTGGTCTCGTCGAGAACGAGGGCAGGTTTGGGGTCTTCCTGGAACGAGGAGAGAGGCCGCGCCGCCGTATCCAGAATGTTCCCCTGCCAGTCGGTGAAGAAGGCCATCACGATGTAATCCTGGTCGGGGTCATAAGCAGGGTTAAAGTCATCGGAGTTCCAGGCCATATTCACCACGTTGGGCCCCGGCTCCAGGGTGACCGTTGCGGCTTCCTCGCGCACCACCGTGCCCTCGGGATCAATGAACTCCAGGAACAGGTGGGCGTCCACCATCCGCGTTGGCGCCTGCACCACCAGCGTTGTGGTCATAGGCTGGGTGGGGGTGAACGGCCCTTCGGTCACAATCTCGACGCCGGCCCCGTCGTGAATCATCTTGCCGGCATGAGGCACCAGGTCCTCGGTCGGATGGTTCAACCGCACAGGAGTGACGAACTTGTGGTTTCCTTGTGGGTCGTTATAGGAGACGATGGCCACCGGCTCAGTGTAAGGCTCACGGTTGATGGTGTACTGGAAGGTATCGCGGGGCGTGCGGGCTTCCACGGTGAAGGTATCGCCGTCGTAAACCTTGCCCGTGTACAGGGCCAGTTTCACCCCGAAATCACCCACCTCCAGGAAGGTGGGTGAGGCGTACCCCTCCCCAAAGTCCAACACTCCGCTGTTGCCGGTGTCATCCTCCCAGTTCAGGCTCCACGTGCCGCTGCCAAC
>QMSU01000271.1 GCA_003650975.1 Thermoplasmata archaeon | reverse complement strand
TGAGGTATCTTCCGCCTATGTATATCCTTGCGTTAAGTGGGGTGTTGGTTATTCTCTGGACTGCTCCCCTTTGAACGATGTTTCCCTTGCTGTCTATCTCTACGACCGAGTTCATTCCCCCGTATGGGTCAGGTTTTGAGTTTGGGTTGTCGAGGTCTGTTATCCAGGCTCCATCAACTACAAACTTGTACTCATACTTTCCAGGAGCAAGCGAGAGCACCACAGTCCAGTACCCTGCATCATCCCTCTTCATCGCTGTAGCGTTTGCACTCCAGTTGTTGAATGAGCCTGCCAGATACACCTGACCCGCATCAGGGTCGTAGTAAGTAAACTTAATTCCACCCTCAACCTTTTCCACCGAGGCAACCACACTTGGTGGAGCTACCATTGAAAGCAGTAGCAAACCCACAAGTACTAACAGTACAAGCTCCGCCGTCTTTAATCTCCCCTTTTTCACTTTTTTTGTTACGCCAGTCATCTTCTCCCTCTCAGAAATAGATTTTAAGGAATGTTTTTATCCTGTGTGAGATTCTATCCTGTGAATACTCATTTACAAACTGGTCAGAGTAGGCAAGGTTGTTACTCTGCCATGGGTCTCCATACTCTACGAAGAACTCTGCACCGTAGCCCAGGTCGTAGCGAATCTGGGCAAAGACCGTCGCGCGGGCTTCTGTTTCCTCGTTGACATTGAGGATTCTAAAGTACCCTTTGAGTTTGCCCGTTGCGTTAAATTCCATGTCGTAACCGTAGGCTACTACCTCCCTGAATGTTCCCCAGTCTCTTATTCTTGCCTGGATTCTAACCTTTGCGAGCTTGTTCTCAACCGATAGCTCCGCAAAAAGGTTTGGATATGTAAAGAAGTCAAAGACCTCCGCCGATGCATCAAATCCGTGCCATCGGTTGTAGGCTATCTTTCCCTTAAATCCCTTTATAAACTCTATATAAAGTTCTGTGTAGAGGTTGTAGGTTGGTCTTAGGTTTCCACCTTCCTCATCGATTATTCTTTTCTTATAAAAGTCGTAAGCAACGGTTGCGGTTATTGCCTTTTTGGGGAAGAGGTATATGCCTTCGATGTGGTATTGTTTCCTGTTAAACTCTCTATCCTCGTCAAACCTCCTCGACATGTAATCTCTAAAATTCTCACCAAAGTTGTTGTACCAGGCGTGAACTATGAGGTTTGATATTCGAATATTCCTTACCTCTGCTGAGAAGGCATATCGGTTGGCATAGGTTCTCACATCACTCGTTTCTATCTGGAACGGGTCCCTGCTTATTGCAAACTCTGTGATCCAGCTGGAATTTTCCAGATTGACCGGTCCGAGCGTAAGGCCTGTTGGCACGAAGCTTCTCGGATAGAAGGCAACATCCAGAGAATAAACCTCATTGAAGCTTGTAGGAATGTAGGACCTGTCTACATTCGTATTTGTCCAGTCCTTTCTAAGAAACATCGAACCTATGCGAAGTCTATCGCCAAAGGAATACTTTCTGAGTCTCAGGATAAAGTTGTCAGTGCCATCTGCTATCTGTCCCTTATCGTCGTCTGGCCAGTCAAATGTAGAGCCGTCGTCGAAGTAGATGAATGTCCCCCCAATCCCGTGGAGTTTCCACAGGTTGAGGTCCCAGAAGTCGGCCCTTATACCACTCGACTGTGGTCCCCAGTTGTCATTCTTGATCTTGTCCTGGTCGACCAGATTGAGTAGTGGCTCATCGTGAATCCAGAATCTATTCTGGCGGTAGAACAGAAATGTCTCCCATTTATCTCCCCTTAGCTTCAGATGTCCTTCTGCACCGATGTAAAGGGGATGTTTAAATTCGATCTCCGGTGTGAGGTATTCGTCTCTATTTGATTCCGCTCTGAGCTTAAAGAAAGCTTCAAGGTTTTCATACGGCCAGCTCAGGTATTTGAGCTCGAAGTAGTGCCGTGGCATTCCCTCTGCCTCTGGAGGTCCAAATTGCCAGTGGCGCTCTATTCGCATAAGCGCTGCCTGTATCTCGTAGTAGCCTTCGAGCTTCGATACACTCCAGGCACTGGAACTCGCAAGAATGAGCACAAGGAAGGTTATCGATATAGCAATATGTATACTTTTTTTCATCTCTGTCTTACCTGTATTCAAGCACCAACACTCACACGCTTTCTTTAGATCCTTATCGTTGCCGAAAACTGATAAGTATTCCCAAGCTCGTAATGTGTTTCAAGCATGACATCGAGTTGCCATTTTCCGCCATTGAGTCCTATCCCTGCTGTCATGTGTTCCTGCTCAAATCCACCTCTAAGGGCCACCGCATCGAAGAACCAGAGCTCACTACCGAATCTACCAACAGTTTTTGTGTAGTCGTCTGCGTACCTTGTTCTTAGCTCGAAGCTTGTAAGAAGCATTCCTCTAAATGTATATGTAAACCCTATTGCCGATTCCCTGTATACAGGGTCCGGGTTTTTTGTTGTCTCGATGAGCTTTAATTTTGGCTCATTGATATTGTAAATGGTAAAGCCGAGTGTCCAGTTGCCACTTGAGCGGTACAGTATTCCAAAATCGTATGATGGTTTGATATCGCGCCCGTTGAATCCAGGATCGTTGTACTTTTCGTATCCCGGGGCCGAAAGTACAAACAGCTTGAATGTAACCCCGGCAGATAGCCCCTTCAGGAAGGGAAGATTTCGGGCTATTGCCAGATTTATTGTATCCTCATGGTAGATATCCTTGAGCCCAAGTCGCATCCAGCTAAGACCGAATGAAACGAGGTGCGGTCTATTGTAAACGAATGCCAGGTAGTC
>QMSU01000270.1 GCA_003650975.1 Thermoplasmata archaeon | reverse complement strand
TAAACAAGCCCTCATTGCTTATTGTCCGCTTCTTGTCATAGCCTTTCACCGTGCGTTTTTCACGAGCGTATTGCATAAGGGCCGGGATATCGATCCCTGATTCGTGGTGTACACCACCGTAGAGGTCAGTAACTGCCACCACCTTGCATCCAGCCTCATGGAGAAAGTAAGCCGCGTGGCTGCCCACATTTCCAAAACCCTGGACCCCCACAGTGACCTGCGTGGGACTTTTTCCGATATAATCCAGATACTTCAAGGTCGCATAGGCAGTACCATAACCTGTGGCTTCATGCCTTCCGGGCAGCCAGCCCTCTATACCCTCCGGCTTGGCGGTAACCGAAGCCGGATCATGGGTCTTATTATAGAAAAGCATCATCTCCTGTGCCGAACTGCCCATGTCCGTGGCCGGGATATAGGTACGTACCAGTCCCCGCTCCACGAAATGGTCAACAAACTCCTTCATCAGGTGGTCTTTAACCATGTCGACAAACTGGTAGAACCCCAGCTTGAGCCGGTTCTCGAAGCGCCGGAACAATTTGTCGAAATCCACCAGGATGCCGGTCTTGCCGCCGCCGAGTTCCAAATTGGCCAGTGAGGTTTTCAAGGTCATCAGCCTGGCCAGTTCCGTGGTCTCCCAGATATTCACATCCGAGGCAATCCGGATGCCCCCTTTGTAAGGTCCACGGGCCCTGTTATGCAACACGATCCCGGAAGGAATATTGAGTATTTCACCTTCTATCTCCACCGGAAGCCGTTGATAGATGAATGCATAAGGCTTTTCCATCTGGAGCAGATCTCCCCGCGGGATTCCCAGACGGTTTGCAGTATCCTGCATAAGGCGCGCTGAACGATTCTTCGGCTCCCTGCTGCAAATAAACTGCTCGATGTTTTTAAGGTACTTGCTTGCATTCTGCATTCAGTGTCCTCCGGCAACAGTTCTACAAGTCACTATTCATCCTGGAGCGCCACACCTTTCCGGCATATCCGGAAGGTTACGCCCACTAAAAGGCTAACTTTCATATATCCCGGATTGGAATACGAAAAAGAACCCCCGCAAATAGGCTTAGAGCACATCCATGATGCGGATAATGTGGGTCGGATCCATGACAACAGGTTCTTTATTTATCACACGTACAGCCTCATCCACAGCTCCCACGGCGGCTTCATGGGTAATGATAACCAGGGGCACCTCCTTTTTCGGGTCTTCTTCAGTCTCTTTCTGGATCACAGAAGCGATGCTTATGTTTCGCGCAGCCAGTGCGCTGCTCACCCTGGCGAGCACCCCGGGTTGATCTTTGACCATCAAGCGCAAATAGAAACGGCATTTTACCTCGGTGCGCTCCAGCAGGGGAAGATCTATCTGTTCTTCCGCAAAAACAGTGGGGATGTTGCGGTGATTCACCAGTGTATAAAGATCGCCCACCACTGCACCGGCAGTGGGCATCATGCCGGCGCCCTTACCGATGTAGGTATGTTCATGATGGGCCTCACTGTTGATCATGATGGCATTAAACTCGTTTTTCACCTGGGCCATAATGGAGTCCGCCGGGATGAGCGCCGGCCCGACCCAAGCTGTGAGTTTATCTCCTTCGCGGCTAGCCCGCGCCAGTAGTTTTATCCTGTAACCCATCTCCAGAGCCGACTGCACATCCACATTGCTGAGGGCGGTTATACCCTGCAGGTCGATTTTATCCGGCAGGATGCGGGTTCTGAAAGCTTTACGGATTAGGATGGAGAGTTTCTGGGCGGAGTCCATGCCGCTGACATCGAGAGTGGGATCGGCTTCGGCAAATCCCTTGGCCTGCGCTTCCTTAACCGCCTGCTGGCAACTCATGCCCGGGCACTGTTCCATGCGGGTGAGAATGTAGTTGCAGGTTCCATTGAGCACGGCATTAATGGAGAGGATCCGGTCGCAGGCAAGCTCTTCTCTGAGGATCTTGATTATGGGCACCCCTCCGGCGACACTGGCCTCGAAAAGCAGCCGCGCACCACTTTTCTGGGCCCGCTCGAAAAGTTCATCCCCGTAATGCGATATCAGATACTTGTTGGCCGTAATCACATCCTTGCCCAACTCCAGTGCCATCTCCACATATTTCTTCGCTGCCTCGATCCCGCCGATAAGCTCTATGATAACATCTATCCCAGGGTCTTTGACCACTGATTCTGCATCCGCGGTGAGCATGGAGGAGTCAAGCTCCACTTCCCGCGGACGCTCAAGATCAATATCCGCCACCTTTACCAGCTCCACCCAGCGCGATATCCCGATCCCCTTCCGGGTAAGCAGCCGAATCACCCCCGTGCCGATGGTTCCGAAGCCTAACAGGCCCACTTTGAGCTTTTCTCCCATTTATCCTCCTTTAGAGATCACTGAAAACGCCACAGGTATTTATCATCTTCAAGGCTTTCCTTGCCTGCCTCTCACCCCATGCAACTTCAATCAAGGAATGCCCGGATCAACCTTTTCCCAACTCCTTGGAACGTCTTGTGGCAGCTTCCACTGCACTGATTACTGCATCGCGGAAACCTTTTTTTTCTAGCTCGTGCAAAGCGGCGATTGTTGTTCCCCCCGGCGTGGTGACCATATCGCGCAAAGAGGAGGGATGCACCTCAGGGTGAGCTTCGAGCATCTCGGTGGCTCCTTTGAGAGTCTGCACCGTAAGCTCTCTGGCCTCGTTGTGAGGCAATCCCACCTTGAGAGCTCCGCTGAGCAAGGCCTCGGCGAAAAGAAAAACATAGGCCGGCCCGCTTCCTGAGAGCCCGGTCACAGCATCGACAAGTT
>QMSU01000269.1 GCA_003650975.1 Thermoplasmata archaeon | reverse complement strand
TTTTGCACCGCAAACTAGGCTAATAGTCGGCCTGCCGTGTAGATTTGACAACAACGCTCACCTGGCATACACTGCAAATATGTGGATTTGCTACCCCCAGCAGCTTTGGGGACGTCCTAAGGAGGATACCAGATGAAAGCACAAGTGTTACGTATGATATTGGCTTCGGTTATGGTGGTGGCGCCTCTCGCCACAGCGATATCGCTTGTGGCAAACGCGGCACAGGGCGACACCAGTAGTATCAGACTCACTCTGAGTATCGGAGAATATGAGATAACGAAGGACGAGGACGGCTTTGATGTGATACGAATGGAAGGGTTTTCCCTGGCCCTTGTGCCTGGATACCCGAGGCTCCCCCACAAGGTCTACAATATTGTCGTTCCACCGGACGTCATCTGGTCAAGCCTGCAACTGAGGATAATCTCCGCCCAAACCCGCACTCTAGATGGAACGTATGACATCGAGCCGGCCTCTCCGCCGCTTCCCGGCACCGGAGATTGGCGAAACGACAGGAATGTGAGTGTCTATGAAGCCGATGCCCGCTTCCCTGAGAATTCGGTAGAGATTCTCCCCTATTCCCAGATGAGGAAGTGGAAGTTCACGAGGGTGGATTTCTTCCCCTTCCAATATAACCCTGTATCCAAGAGGCTTACACTCACAGAGAGGGTGGAGATTGAGATAAGCTATAGCCAATCCAGAGCGCCGTTAGATGAAAGCCTTATGGCAGATGCGGTTATGGATGATATCGCCACCCAGATCTTCCTTAATTACAGCGAGGCCAGGAGGTGGTATGAACAGGAGGTGCCAACAGAGCCTCAGCAGACTTATGACTACGTCATAATCACCACCAATGCTATAGAGACAAACAGTACCAAGCTCGCCTCTTTTGTAACTCATAAGGAGGGCCTGGGACACAGTGTATTGGTTATCACTGAGGATGAGTTTGGTGTCCTGACTGGACAGCCACCTAACCACAAAGCGGAGAAGATAAGGGAGTGGCTAAAAAACAACTACTCCGCCCATAGTATTGAATATGTACTGCTGATCGGAGACCCTCACCCCTATGAGAGCGGGGAGGGTGACATCCCGATGAAGATGTGCCATCCGGAGATGAACCAAACCGAGTATGAATGCGAACCAACGCCAACCGATTACTTCTATGCCGACCTGACCGGCAACTGGGATAAAGATGGCGACCAATATTATGGAGAATGGCTGCATGATTATCCTGTCACCGGAGGGGTAGATTTTACCCCTGAGGTCTATGTGGGTAGGATACCGGTATATAACGCTGATTACACCGCTCTAGATAGCATATTGCAGAAGATCATCGACTATGAGACTGAGCCTAATGCCAACTGGCGGAAAAGCATATTGATGCCCATGGGCTTTCAGGAATCCGGCTACGATGGAGCCATGCTGGCAGAACAGATGAAGGATGACTACCTGGATGCCGCCGGCTTCACCTCCTGGCGGATGTACCAGCAAGGCAGTGGGGTCTGCGGACCGGATTCCACCTACACCAGCGAACAGGAGCTCATGGGAGGCACGGCGGTGCGGGACCGCTGGGCAGGTACTGACTACGGAATCGTCGCCTGGTGGGGACATGGCTCCGCCACCAGCGCATCCGTAGGATACGGCCCAGGATGCTGGGATGGGACACTTATGAACAGCTCCTATACTTCATCTCTTGATGATAGCCATCCTGCCCTTACCTATCAATGCTCCTGCACCAATGGTTACCCAGAGAATAGCAACAACCTGCAATATGCTGTTCTGAAGCAGGGTGGCATTGGCACTGTAAGCGCAACCAGAGTCTCCTGGTATAGCCCCGATGACGAGTATGGCGAATTCGATGGCAGCCCTACCAATTCAGGGATTGGCTATGAGTACGTGCATAGGCTGGTGCAGGGCCTCCCCGGAGGGGATGCGCTGTACCAGACAAAGCACAATATGAACCCCAACCATCAGTGCTGGTTGATGAACTGGTACGACTTCAACCTCTACGGCGATCCGGCGATAAGCCTGGAATCCGCAGGGGCGCTGGCGGTGACGAGCATCACGCCGTCCAGCGGTCTCAACACCGGCACCGTCCACATCACCAATCTGGCCGGCGGCAACTTCCAGTCCGGGGCCACCGTCAAGTTGACCAAATTGGGGCAGCCAGACATCAACGCCACTAACGTGATCGTGGTGAGCGCGTCCAAGATCACCTGCGACTTTGACCTGACAGGTGCCGCTACAGGGCAATGGGACGTGGTGGTCACGAATCCTGACACTCGAACTGGCCGACTGCCCAATGGCTTCACCGTGAAAACCCCTGGTGGTGAGGAGTTCACGTTTTACTTGCCCCTGGTGATGAGGCGCTGGCCGCCAATCCCCGACACACCCGTGCTGAATCCCATCAGCAACCCTGACGGGGATGGGAACTACACCGTGAGTTGGAATCCGGCCTACCTGGCCGACACATATGCTCTCCAAGAGGACGATAACGCGGCCTTCTCCAGTCCGACGACGCAGTACACCGGCTCAGGGACATCCTGGGATGCGAGCGGCAAAGCGACAGGAACGTACTATTACCGTGTGAAGGCGAGCAATTCCTGGGGAGATAGCGGCTGGAGTAACGTTCAGTCGGTCATCGTTCAACCGTCGCAGTGGATTACTATCCTCAGCGAGGACTTCGAGGGCCCTTTCCCCGGCAGCACCTGGTCGGTTAGCGACAACAACTCTAACAGCGGTCTCTATTATTGGGGTAAGCGAGATTGCCGCAGTAGCAGTGGTTCCT
>QMSU01000268.1 GCA_003650975.1 Thermoplasmata archaeon | reverse complement strand
GGGGGGTCGAGGGTCAACGGGCGGAACTTCTGGCCCGTCTCTCCGGCGGTCGGCTGGGATGGGCGGTGGAGGCCGCCCGCGACGAAGCCATCCTGCGCCGCCGGGACGAACTCCTGGACGATCTGATGGAGCTGATAGGGCAGGGGCGGGTGGAACGCTTCGCCTATGCCCAGCAGCTCAGCCGGGACACCGAGGCCGCGCGAGAAGCGCTGGGCATCTGGCTGAGTTGGTGGCGCGACCTGCTCCTGATGGCCAGCGGGAGCTCGGCGGAGATCGCCAACCTCGATCGGGCAGAGGCCCTGCGGGAGATGGCGGGGCGATACAGCCTGGGTCAGGTGCGGGACTTCATTGAGGCCCTGCGGGCCGCCGCCTGGCGGCTGGAGCACAACGTCAACGCCCGTCTGACCCTGGAAGTGTTACTGCTGAGCCTGCCGAGGGGATAAATCATGCCTAAAGTGGTGGGAATTCGTTTTAAACCGGCCAGCAAAATCTACTATTTCGACCCGACCGGCTTCGAGGACCTGAAGGTGGGCGACTGGGTCATCGTGGAGACGACGCGGGGCCGCGAGGCGGGGCAAGTGGTCATCGGCCCCAAGGTGGTGCCCAAAGATGAAGTGGTCGGCCAGCTCAAGGGCATCCTGCGCCGGGCCACGGCCCAGGACATGGCCCAGTTGGCTTACTATCGCCATCTCGAACCCGAGGCCTTGCAGAAATGCCGGGAGATGGTCGCCGAACATGGCCTGCCCATGAAGGTGGTGAAGGCTGAGTACAACTTCGATGGCAGCCACCTGGTCTTCTACTTCACCGCTGAGAAAAGGGTGGACTTCCGAGAGCTGCTGAGAAAGCTGGCCAAAACCTTCAAGACGAAGATCGAGCTGAGACAGATCGGGGTGCGCGACGAGGCCAAGCTATTGGGCGGCCTGGGCCGGTGTGGGCGCCCCATCTGCTGCCACTCCTTCCTCAGCGAGTTCGTCCCCATCTCCATCAAAATGGCGAAGCTGCAGGACCTCCCCCTCAGCCCAGAGGAGATTTCGGGGATCTGCGGGCGCCTGCTCTGCTGCCTGGCCTACGAGTATGACTATTACGCCGAAGCCAAAGAGAAATTACCCAAGGTCGGGGAGAGGGTTCACACTCCCCATGGCCTGGGTAAGGTGATCGGCGTCAATGTGCTCAAGGAGACGGTTACTGTGGAACTGGAAAGCGATGTTATCCTCGAGCTCCCCGCCGATAAAGTGAGGCCGGGGTAAACCTCAGGCTCTTTAATCTTTGATAATCCGTTGAAGTTTCTTTCTTTTGGACAGGGCCCGCAGCCGCTCTACCGATTCCATGGGCACCCAGATGCCCCCTATCTCGACGGTTTCCATCACTGCGGGACCGTGGAAGTCGCTCCCTCCCGTGGGAATCAGGTCGAACTTGCGGGCCAGGCGGGCCAACTCCTCTATCTCCTCCTCCGAATAATTGTTGTAATAGACCTCCAAGCCGACCAGTCCCCCATTTACCAGCGATGGCAACAGATCGAGCACCTTGATAGGGTGAGCCAATACGGGCAGCCCCCCGGCCTCTTTAATCAGGCGTATGGCCTCCAAAGGGCTGAGCTTGTAGCGCTCCACATAGGCGGGGCCGTTTCGCCCGATGTAGCGGGCGAAGGCCTCCTCGGTGGAGGCCACATAGCCTCGTTCGACCATAGCCTGGGCGATATGGGGCCGGCCTATGGTGCCGCCGCCCGCCAGCTCCGCTACTCGCTCCCATTCCAAGGGGAGCCCCAGGGCAGCTAGCTTGGCGAGCATCCTTTTGGCCCGCTGGCGACGGGCATCGCGCATGGCACGCAGCTTCTCCTGGAAAGCTGGATTGTGGTGGTCGAGGTAGTAGCCCAGCAGGTGGACCTCCTCCTGGGGGACGTCGGTGCTGAGCTCTATCCCCGGTATGACCTCCAGCCCGGTGCCCTTGGCCGCCTCCAGGGCCTCGTCAACCCCCTCCGTCGTATCGTGATCGGTGAGGGCGATGACCAAAAGGCCTCGCTCCAGCGCCATCGCCACCAATTCGGCGGGGGAAAACTGACCATCGGAGGCCGTACTGTGGAGGTGCAAGTCCACTTGGCTGATCATCGGGGCTCCACGATCAGCTTGATGGCCGTGCGTTCCTGGCCCTCGATCTCCACCTCGGTGAAGGCGGGGATGCAGATCACGTTGATCCCATCGAGGGCCAGATAGCCTCGAGCGATAGCCACCGCCTTAACAGCCTGGTTCACCGCCCCCGCGCCGATGGCTTGCACCTCAGCTCGTCCACTCTCCCGGATAACCCCAGCGATGGCTCCCGCCACCGACGTGGACCGGGACCTAGCCGATACTTTGATGATCTCCATGTCAGCCTCCTTGCTCGCCGATGGGGATGACAGCTCCCATTCGCTTGATCAGGCCCGATCGGCAACCTCTCATCGCTAGCTTGAACGCGTCGTGTAGCGGGTGATTATGCCCCCCGCCCGGCCAAGTTCCCCCCTCACCTTTGCCTCTATTTTACACGATTATAGGAACAAAGGCAAGCTCAGCAAATCGCAATTATCGCTCTCAAGGGGCGCCTTCAGGGTTCCAAGGGCGTAAAAGTCCCACGGCGTAATCCTCACCTCATTCGGGCGGCGTGGACGCCATCCAGTAGCGTGCTATTGCGATGTACTGAAACTCGCCCATCAAAGGGCCTTGCAGGGGCTCCCAACCTCATCGTGGCCCTTTCACCCTTGACCATAAGTTTCCTTAAAACATTGAAGATTTTAAGATTCAGGGGCTAAAATCTATT
>QMSU01000267.1 GCA_003650975.1 Thermoplasmata archaeon | reverse complement strand
TGGAGACTGGAAGGCAGCACATGCATAAAAATAGCGCCTCTCCCTGGCTAATTCGGGAGAGGCGCTTATACGTCCTTGGGTTGTCCCTGCCTAGCATTGCGAGTTCGTGCAAAAGAGCTACTTGCGGATGTAATACTTGCCGTAGCGTCTGTAGGCGAAGAGCGAGGTGCCCAGCGACACAACCATGAGCACCAGGAGCACGCCCCAGTTCGGGAGGTTCAGATACTGGAGTACGAGGGCCAGGGCCATGACGAAAGCAGCATACTCCGGCCCCCGTAGGGTGAATTGGGCATATATCGCCCCAAAGATGGCCGGCAAAGCCAAGTTGAAAGCGGCCTTCACAGAGGGAGGCACGACGGCCATCAGCACATTCCCCAGCAACGCGCCAGCTAGCACGAAGAGCGCATTTACGACAATGGAGGTCCCCACGGCGATGTTAGCTATGATTTCCCCCTCAGGTGTGCCCTCCTTCACGCCCACCACTTCCTGAGCTACCGAAGCACAAGGGACGCGGCAATTGGAAGTATTGCCCGCCCACTGCATGTAGTTTCCAGCGATACCCAGCACGGAGAAATACATCCAGCCCTCGGTGAGGTAAAAGGGCAGCAATATCATCGCCGCCATCCCCAGCCCCGTAAGGGCAGCCTTTGTGTCGGGTGCGATGCCGTAAAAGAGGTAAACCAGGAATACTGGCAGCGCATTGGCAAAGAACAGCAAAATGCAAAAAATCCGCCCGATTTTGTGGACATAGGGGAAATATTCCCGCCGCAAAATCTCTTCCTGCTTTTGAATTTTCTCGCTCATGGCTTTACCTCCCCCCCACTAGAAGCTGGGCCAGGAACATGGCGATCACCATGGAAACCGTCAGGGCGTACTCCTTGATCTGCGGCTTGCCCATACGATCGGCCCACTTGAAGATGATCACCGTGCAGATGAAAGATATCACCACGGCCAGACTGCCTGCGTTCCTGGGCAAAAGCCTTTTAGCGGTGCAATTGGCGAAAGCAACCAGCATCATGACTACCGCGATGAGGGGAAAGAGCTTGGGATCCAGGGCCATCGCCTTGTCCCGCACGGGCTTCACGATAGGAGTAAAAACGATAAGCCCAATGAGCCAGGGGAGACAGGCCGTGGACATCACAAAGAGGGCCGTCACAAAACCCCTCTCTGACATACCCGGCCCCAGCGATTCACCTGCCGCTTGAGCCCCAAAAGAGGCTGTGGCAAGCTCATACATGATTGAGCCTATGCCAGCGGATTCCCTCAGCCAGGCCACGCCGGGGCTTAAGCTCACGATGATAGCCAGCATGCCCACGACGATGGCCGAAGAAGGGCCGATGACGGTGATTGCCGAGGCCCTTATAGCCTCCCGAAGTTTCTCCTCGGGAAGCCCTATTTCCAAGCCAACCTTGTAAGCCTTCCTGTACATCAGATAGGCGCCTAAGGAAGCCAGACCAGCGAGGATAAATCCCCCTAGCCACGTGGCCGGCCCATTAGCTATTCTCCACCACTCTCCCATTTTTGAAACCTCCTTTCCAATTTCAGCGGCAGGGAAAACCCATGACGGCATCAACATCGCCTTTGCAGGCTTGAATTAATTACAAATCGTCCATCGGCCCACACGAATCCGCTACGAGCAAAAGTTGCCGTTGGCCTACGATGGATCAGCAGTTCAAGGTGCTCTCACCCCCTATGGTGGGAGCACCTTGACCGTCCTTTGGACCTCGATCGAGATAGGAAAGCCCTGATGGCCGTTCGGGAAGAGCATGGCAACTAAATCAATCCTAACTTCTCCCCGCCTTCTTTAAAAGCCTTGATAGCCCTGTCCAATTGTTCTTTTGTATGCTCGGAGCACAATTGGACCCTGATCCTGGCCTTGCCGCGAGGCACCATAGGGTAGACGATAGGCAGCACGTAAATGCCCTTCTCCCACACGAAATCGGCCAGAGCCCTCGCCGTCTTGCTTTCGCCGCACATGATGGGCACGATCGGCGTCTGGCTGTTCCCAGTATCGAAGCCGAGCTCCTTCATCTTCTCAATGAAGTAGTTGCGGTTATCCCAAACCCTCCTCACCCGCTCCGGTTCGGACTCCATGACGTCAATGGCCGCTATGGTTGCCGCGACCACCCCGGGAGGTAAAGCCCCGCTGAGCAGCCAGGTCCTGGCCCTATTCTTGGCAAAATTTATCACGTCTTCGTTGCCGCTGATGTGCCCTCCCACGACCCCAAAGGCCTTCGAGAACGTCCCCATCTCGATATGCACCTGGTCCCGGGTGAGGCCAAAGTGGTTGACGATTCCTCGCCCGCCCTCCCCGAGCACGCCCTCGCCGTGAGCATCGTCCACATAAACGCCCGCGCCGTGCTCCTGGGCGATCTCCACGATATCGGGCAGCGGTGCCAGGTCACCATCCATGCTGAAGACGCCATCAGTCACGATCCAGATGTGCTTGTAGGGCGGCTTGTGCTCCTCTGCCTTCTTCATGACCCGCGCCAGGTCCTCGGCATCCCTGTGCCTGTAAATGACGCGGTCCGCGCGGCTCAGTCTCATTCCGTCTATGATTGAGCCATGGTTCAGCTCATCGGAGACGAAGAGATCGCCCTCGCCGCAGAGCTGCGAGATGAGGCCCTCATTCGTCATGAAGCCCGTTTGGAAGGTGAGGGAGGCCGGTGCACCCTTGAACTCGGCCAGGCGGCGGTCCAGTTTTCTGTGAAGGGACATATCGCCGGCGATTGACCGGTCGCTTCCCGCGCCCGCTCCGTACTTCTTAGTAGCCTCAATCATGGCGTTGATAACC
>QMSU01000266.1 GCA_003650975.1 Thermoplasmata archaeon | reverse complement strand
GATATCCATTGATGACATACTCCACTGCATCGAGGTTGCACGGGAGGCACCGTCGGGTATGAATGCCCAGCCATGGCGTTTTTTGCTCATCACCGATGCGCACCAAAAGAAAACCCTACGAATGCTGTGCGAGGAAGGGGAAAGGGAGCTGCACCAGAAGGTAAAGGGCGCACTTGCTGAATGGCTGCAAAAGAAAGGCATCTCCTGGGAAAAACCCTTTCTTGAGGATGCACCTGCACTCATACTTGTATTTTCTTCACTGCATGCACCCTATCGGATTCAGTCAACGTGGCTTGCCATCGGTTATCTTCTCTTGGCACTGGAGGAACGGGGAATTTCCACTGTCACCTACACGCCCCCGCATCCTGAGACACTCCGCACCCATCTGGAGGTGCCTGATGAATTCAAACTGGAAGTCATTCTCCCTCTTGGCCATTCTGTGGATGAAAAACGCAAGGAAGTGCGAAAGCCACTGAAAGAACTGATTCATGTGGGCAGGTGGGGAAATCATCTCTGAAGCAACACGCTCAGGATATAAAAAAGAGATGTAGCCATTCACTGAGGGGTTGTGCAAATAAGTATCGCACGTGTTCAGGATCTTTTCCTCACCCATTTTCATTTGAACTATGGTGTGGGATGGCGAATGCGGCACAGGATTGAGTTCCCCGGCATTCTTTCCGCTCACAACAAAAACCTATAAAAATGCGTATACCTTATGACTACAGGTGCACCTTTCATGTCAGCTGACCACATCGTGAAAAAAAATGCATGGGTGTATGCGGCCATTATTGCCGTCCTCATCATCATATCGGTAGCATACTGGCAACTATCCGCAAAACCTTCGGAAGAGGAAGAGCAGCAGAAGGTTCTCGACGATAGCATCAGTCCCATGGAGAATCAGGCACTGTTTGTTCAGATACTCCGCATACGAAATAGGGAATTAATGGACAGAATGCTCAGTTATGGAAGCGGATGGAAGGATGTGCCGTCATTCTATTATACTATCACAGTTGATGACGAATCGGGAAGCGCAAAGGGGAACGTTGGAGATACCGGCGTATACACCACCTGGGATACCATGGGATATGAAAGTACCATGACCTTTGATGTGGATGAGGAGCGCGAATACTCCAGAGTGAGCATATCAATCATTGAGGAGCAGCCTGCCGGTCTGTTCGGAAGCCGCGTTGAAGAGGTGGAGAGGGAAAAGATTTCACTAACGTACGATTACCGCACCGGTCGCTGGAGCGGCGATGACTATTTCATGGATACCGACGGGATGGGGCATTTTCTCGGGACAAATTATGAAGTATGGTTTCACATTTATCAGGCTGATTACGATCATGACGGCATTCCCTACTGGATGGAGAAAAATATTCTCGGGACAGATCCGGCCGTGGATGACAGCAAGTTAGATCCTGACAAAGACGGCATTCCCACGGACTGGGAATGGTGGTATGGATATGACCCCTTCACCTACAACGATCATGAAAATCTCGACCCGGATATAGACGGAATCGAAAACATAGAGGAGTATCAGATGAGAAAATACTTTGCCAATCCCTTCCAGCAGGACATATACATAGAAACAGATGGAATGGAGAAGAAGGGAATCATTGACCTACCGCATGTCTTCTATAAAGAATCCCAGCAGATGATCATTGAAAGGTTCGCCCGGCACGGAATAAATGTATACATCGATGATGGATGGAAGGATGGCCCGGTGAACGGAGGCGGCGAGCTGCTGCCCCATCAGAAAAATCTGGACGATGTTCTTGGAAAACAACTGCTCGCCTTTTACACGCACCATTTTGCTGATGAGAGAAAGGGCATCTTCAGATATGTGGTGGTTGGTTCAAGGGAGGATGGCGGCGGATTCATCACTCCAGTGAGTTACAACAATTTTGATTCGGTATATGTGAGCAACGATTTTAACTCAGTTATGACAAGACTTGCATTCACCCCCAGGGAACTAAGGGTCATGCTTGCAAAAGCAATCTTACACGAACTGGGGCATTCCATAGGTCTCATGCCGGTTACCTTCCCCGGAATTGATATAATGAATCGAAAAGTCGTTGACAGATACCCGAGCATGCCCGATGAGGATTACGAGGGATACTGGAACAATTATTACAGCATCATGAACTATCAGTACATCTACAACAAACCCTACTTCTTTTCAGATGAAACCCATACGTATCTCTTTGATTATTCGGATGGAAGCAATGGGCCACCCTATGACCAGAATGACTGGGAACATGTGTATTTACCCACGTTCCAAGTTGATGTCATCTCCTACGAGGAACCGTCGGACGGCAATTTTGAGGATTTTGAAATTGTAAACGATTATCCCGGTGTGGTGGTGAAGGGATGGGAGTTTGACGAGAATCTGACAGAGAGACATGCGGCAAAACTTTCACATCTTGCACTTATCTCAAATGCAGAGGTTGATATTCAGGTATTTGTGAAAAGGGAGGCGAGTGATGATGAGTACAATCTAAGAGTATATGCAAAGCCCAATGTTGAACCTGTGTTTGCAGTGTACTCGCTGGTTGCAGAAGGGAGGGTTGATGCCGATAATACCATTGAATTCTATTCACAGCAGAATCTCATCGACGCCGCCAAAAACATGATAAAGTAATTACAATGAGGGGGAAGCATGTTTTTCCTCACGTAGCAATTTCAGTTTCTTCTCTGTTTTCTGTGGGGAGAACGGTATTTCTCGCTTCGCTCCCACTACATGAAATGTCATAATGAAACACTATGGTGTGTCTCATTTTCTCTTACGTGCCATGAG
>QMSU01000265.1 GCA_003650975.1 Thermoplasmata archaeon | reverse complement strand
GGTTTTTCCGGTGCGTGAAAATCAACATCCTTCAGAATGGCAGCAGGGTCGCCGAAGAGCGTTATCTCGTAAAAGCAGAACCGCATCACCAGCTCGTTGATACGCCATATGTTGTCCTCCTTGGAATCCTGGTTTGCCCTCCCGAGCTCCTTTATGTTCTCTCCGAAGATTGCATCCCAGAATTCCCGCGCAAAACGCTGGGAACCGTAGTCAATAATGTCATACGGCGGGTCCTGCCCGGCCCCCCATCCGTAGCGGGTATTCCATATGCCGGCAAAGGCACCGTGCGGTGTTTTCACCGTCATGTATTCGGCGAAGCAGTCATCATCGGAGGCATCAAATCCGCCTGCCATGCAGCCGTCGGAATAGGCAAAGAAGTATTTCTCATTGGAGAGGGCATCGATGTCACCTATGGACATGCGCATGTTGTAGAAATAGCTTGAATGTCCGTCGTGGCATATGATGTGCTGCTCCTCATTTATCAGGGCAATGATATCTTCCTTCTGCCAGTTGTAGTCCCTGTCACGGTCGTAAAGCTTTGTGATGGTGTATCTGTCCGAGGGGAAACCCGTGGTGGTGTAGCCGTCCCCATCGCAGACATCTATGAGCCGGTCGAGGTGATTCCCTCCCCATTTTGCCTCTCCTCCCCACCCCATGTCCTCGCCCGCGAACACCACCTTCGGCACGTGGGAATCATATGCTGCTTCATATGCCATGGTTTTCATGACAAAGGTCCTCATTTCATCGGCAGTGCCCACGCTCGCCCTGCCCACATACACCTCCGCCATGAGGTCAACATCACCGCCATTGCCGTCAGTGGGCTCTCCCCACCGCAAGTCGCCATCTGAGTTGTAACTGCCGTCAAGACATGCATAATATATATCTGAAGGCACGCTGTACCACTGCCCAAACTCTCCCTCAACCCACATGTTTCTCACTGGAACAATATCCACATCGCCGGCAAGCAGCACGTAATCGGTGTGCCAGTTCAGATAGGCATCGATGATGAAATTCCGTATTTTCGCCCGGGTATCGTTGAAGAGAGGTGTATCGTTCCAGTATGCCGCATCCCTCTCGATATCCTCAATGGTCACAACGGTGGCACTGACACCGAAATTTCCCTTGAATTCTGCGAAATCATCGAAGGTGTTCTGACCCAGGGTGTGTGCCAGTGCGCTGGATGTGATGATGACATACTCATATTCCTCTGATGAATCAACCAGGGATGCAGTTCCTCTCCTTCCCACCTCTGCATATGTGCCCATGGCCTCCGGATTCTCAATTATCTGTGCCACCCTTCCGTAATCACGGGCCAGTCCCCGGAAGAGAGGATTGGGTGAGGTATCTTCGAGATGAATGGTGATCGTCATCTCTCTGAAATAGTACAGCTCTCCGGTCTCTCCCACATAGTGGAGCGGGTACAGAACCATGACCAGGATTTCGAACCCCCTCAACCCGTATGTGCCCACCACCCGGTGGCTGGTCACCGGAAACGGCTGTGAGGGATCAAATCTCTGAGCGGAGGGGTATGCAGCGCCACCCTCCCTCGAGGGATATTCTCCAATCATCATTTCGTATCCTTCACCAAGTGAAACGCTGCCGCTCTCTTCCACCTCGATATATGCCGCTGCCTTTCCCTGGGGGAGCAGTATATATACCGGTTTAACCGGGATGATGGGTTCTCCCGCATCGCCCGTTTCCACAAGTCCATCCATTTCTGCATACGTGAGGTTGTCGTATCTGTGTATCGCCGGTTTTTCAAAGGTGTAGTGAAATATCAGTGTATTGTCTCTGCGCTCGTTTCCTCCATATACCGGTATGGAAAGCATAAAAAATGCAACTGCAAGGGAAAGGCAGGTTCTGTATTTCATAGTAGTAATCTCCCTTTCATATAATATTTTTCCTCCGCATCTCTCACTGCGTCTCCTTCACGCCGATGAAAAGGAAAAACGCAACAGCCCACAGGACCACAATCACCACAAATGAGTGATAGTAACTCCCCCACAGTGACTTCACCGGACCCACCATGGCTATCAACAGCACGGAGCCCACCTGGGAGAAGAACCAGAGCAGTGAGGATGCACGGCCTTCCATTCCTGGCCCTGCAATTCTGCTGGATATCTCCAGCACCAGCGGGAGGGCGGACATGAGAAAAAACCCGGTGACAAAGCATATCACCGCAAGGAGTGAAAAAACCCCGATGATTCCGATAAGATAGAGCATGATGGTGCCAACGGCCAGGTCCAGAAGGATGAACGGCTTTATTTTTTTCATTCTATCGGAGAGTGATGGTATGACTATCGAGCCGATGATACCGCCCACTATCAGCAGCCCGCCGGCAATCCCTGCCTTTTCCATGGCTATTCCGTGAAGTGAATGGAGCATCTCCTCAAGCCATGTCATGATGGCCGTGAAACCTCCCACACAGGCAAAAAAACCGTACTCAAGCACGAGAAAATCCTTTCTGCGGGAAAGATTCCATATGTCACGGAGGGTGAATGTGGATTCCGCCCCCTTCACACCGGGGAGGAGGTCTTCCTTCTTCACCAGCACCAGGAAAAGAAGAGCGCCTGCACAGGAAAGAGCCGCATATATGGTGAGCATGCCCCTCATGCCAAAGGAAAGAAACAGCGCCGGAGTGAGGATGAGCGCAATCATCATCCCGAGGAAAAGACCGATGGTCCCCAGTCCCGTGGCGAGCCCGTGCTCCTCCTCAGGAAACCATGATACCGCAAGTTTCGTGATGCTCCCGAAAACGAAGGCCTGGCAGAGGGCGGCGCCGCTCTGGGAAAGGAGC
>QMSU01000264.1 GCA_003650975.1 Thermoplasmata archaeon | reverse complement strand
GGGGCGGTATCATCCCTTCCGATGATGGCATCCGCGGAAATACCCAGTTTCTGTGTGACTGCCACCGCATGTCTGTGCGATGAGCGGGTGACAATGCCTGTTTTTATATTCCTTTCGGAAAGAAATGTCATCACCCGGGGGAAATCCTCATCCAGCACACAGTCCTCCTCTATGCTCCTTTCGTACTCATCAAGTACGGTGTACATCCGCTTCCGGAGAGCAGCATCGCACTTTTCAATGTATGAGAGCACATCACCGCCATCGCATCCTATCCTCTCCCTGTAGGGGGCAAACCGCACCGATGTCTTCGCAATGGTACCGTCAAGATCAAAGGCAACAGCCCTCACGTTCATGGTCTCACCATGTGGGGCGATTTCTCACAGTTCATAGTAGTATTCCCCGATGGCCTTCTGCTCCCGGTCGAGGGTGGAACCCACCTTATTGACTCTCGGACGATGGCTCTCCTCATCCCTCCGGAAGGTGATACTGATATCCCTGAGGAACTCGTTCATGCCCTGACGGAGGCTGAAGGGCCCGCGCGCAAGGCCCCTCTTTCCCGGCTCTCCCGAGAATACCATCAGCGACTGGCTCACCATGTCGATGAAATAGACATCGTGCTCCACCACAAGGGCCGCCTTCGCCTCCTTCTCCATTATCCTTTTTATGACCTTTGCCACCTTCATGCGCTGCTTGGCATCGAGGTATGCCGAGGGCTCGTCTATGAGGTACACATCCGCATCGAAGCTCAGACAGAAAGCGATGGCCACCGTCTGCAGCTCCCCTCCGGAGAGGCTGGTGAGGTTTTTATCAAACAGATCCGCTATTCCCAGAGGGAGGAGGATTTCCTTCTCGTAAAGGGGATGAAAATGGCGTTTATTCTCCGAGAAAAGCAGGGAAACCATTTTGTCCTCTGCCGTGAGGTACTGGGGCTTATAGCTCACCTTCACCTCGGTGTCAATGCTTCCCTCCGTGGGCTCGATGATGCCCGCGAGCATCCTCACAAAGGTGGTCTTTCCTATGCCGTTGGGCCCGAGTATGCCGATCACATCTCCCTTGGCGATTTCCCCCGATTCCACCACCAGTTCAAAGCCGTCCAGCGTTTTTCTCAGCCCTTCAAATGAAATGAGTGTTTCCTTCTCCCTTATTTCCCTGGGAGGGTGCTTCTCGAAGGTTATCTCCTCGGAAAACCGCACGTTCTCCTCCTTCAGATATCCCGAAAGATACAGATTGATGCCGTGCCGCACGCCCTTTGCCCCGGCAACCACGCCGTACACCCCCTTCTTCCCGTAGAGAATGTGTACGATGTCGGCGAGCGAGTCCAGCACCGCAAGGTCGTGCTCCACCACCACCACCATGCGGTCCCTGGCAAGCTCCCGCACCTTCTTGCTCATCTCAAGGCGGTTCTTGATATCCAGATACGAGGATGGCTCATCGAAAAAATATATGTCAGCCTCCCGCTCCGTGGCGATGGTGATCGCAAGCTGCTGCAGCTCCCCGCCGGATATCTCACTCATCTTTCTTCCCATGAGCGCTTCCAGCCCTTCTCCCTTCACGCCCATTTCCTCCACGAAATCCTGCACCGTTCCCTTGTGATACGAAAGGCGGTCGATGTACTGGGGTTTGTAGGATACGGTGAGGCGGCCGTCGGCCACCGTTTTGAAAAACTCCGCAGCTTCCGTGCCGCTCCATTCATCGATGATGTCATCCCATGACGGCTCGTGGTCCATATGCCCCAGGTTCGGTTTGAGCTTCCCCGAGAGAATGTTCAGCGCCGTGGTCTTTCCGATGCCGTTCTCTCCGAGCAGTCCCACCACCTTATGTTTCCTGGGCAGCGGAAGACGGAAGAGGCGGAAGCCGTTCACCCCGTACTGATGCACAATGTCCTTCTGGAGTTCCTCCGCGAGATTTTCAATGTGAATGGCATGAAAGGGGCATTTGTGGACGCATATGCCGCAGCCCACGCACAGTTCTTCCGAAATCACCGGTTTGTGATCATCCTCCGAGATTTCAATGACCTTTATGCCTCCCCGCATGCGGGGGCAGTATTTGATACACTCCATGGAGCATTTTTTTGGCTGGCATCTGTCCCGGTCAATCACTGCGATTCTCATGGTCTCAGCAAGTGCATGGCAATGGCATTCAGTGCGCGTATGGCCACACCCGGCTCCTCAAAGGCGGGTATCCCCATGGATGCGAGGGTGCTCATCTGTTCTTCTGGGAACGTGCCCCCCATGGCAAGGGCAACAAAAAATCTGTTGCGGGTGCGCAGTCCCTCGTAGAGCGTTTCCAGCGTTTCCGCAAGGGGAGCATCCTGGAATACGAAGGTGAGTATGATGATGTCCGCCGTGCTTTCATCTATTGCCCTGAGGTAGTCATCTGCCGTGGCGCTTCCCGTGAGATCCACCATGTCACCACTCACCTCAAGGTGCCGTGCGGAATCCAGAAAATCGCATGCCAGCACTCCGGGCCCTGCGCCATTGGTGATTATAGCAATGCTTCTGCCCGGCGGTGTTCCCCGGAGGGCGAGTATCTTTATGATGCCAAAAAATTCCTGGAAATCATCGGCGAATATGACTCTCTTCTGCCGGCATGCCCCCTTGAAAATGGCATAGTCAGTGGCCATGGCCCCGGTGTGGAGGGATGCTGCCTTCTGTCCCAGGCGGCTGCGTCCCGCCTTCAGAACGACCACGGGCTTCGTGAACTTTCGGCTGAAAAAGTCCCTGCCCATGTCCTCCACGTACACGGCGATGATTCTGGTTGCGGAGTCATCTTCAAAATGGGCGAGCAGATCCACCTCGTTCACATC
>QMSU01000263.1 GCA_003650975.1 Thermoplasmata archaeon | reverse complement strand
CTGTCAGCAGCTCGATGCCCTCTTCGACGGTTTGGATGGCATAGATGTGAAACTTTCCTTCCTTGACCGCCTCGACGACATCGTTGCGGAGCATGAGATTGCGCACATTCTTTTGCGGGATGATGACGCCCTGGTCGCCCGTTAATCCCTTTCTCTTGCAGACATCGAAGAACCCCTCGATTTTCCGCGTTACGCCGCCGACCGGCTGTATTTCCCCCTTCTGATTGACCGAACCGGTGACGGCGAGGTTTTGCTTCAGCGGCACGCCCGCCAGCGAGGAGAGCAAGGCGTAAAGTTCGGTGCTGGATGCGCTGTCGCCCTCGACCTCATCGTAAAGTTGTTCGAAGCAAAGGGATGCGGAGAGGCAGAGCGGCTTATCGTGCCCGAACTTGCGCGCGAGATAGGCGCTCAATATCATGACGCCCTTGCTGTGAATCTTGCCGCTCATTTTCGCCTCGCGCTCGATGTTCACGACGCCTTTCGTGCCGAGGGAAACCGTTGCGGTGATTCTCGACGGCTTCCCGAATTCGAAATCGCCGAGGTCATATATCGCCAGCCCGTTAACCTGCCCCTCCACCTGCCCGTCGGTGTCGATGAGCAAGGTACCTTCCTCGATGAGCCGCTGGATTTTCTCCTCCACCATGTTGGAGCGGTAGTTCTTCTGGCTGATTGCCTCAAGGACATGCTCGGCTCGAACCGTATCGCTCTTCGCCTCGCGCGCCCAGTAACTCGCCTCGTGAATCACATCGGAAATCTGGAGGAATCGCGTCGAGAGCTTTTGCTGGTCGCCGGCGAGCCAGGAGCCGTATTCGATGACCGCCGCGACAGCCGATTTGTCGAAGGGCAACAGATCTCCCTCCTTGCACCTCAGACTCACGAACGCGGCGTATTCCTTGGTGTGTTCAAGGTTCCAATCCATCTCCACATCGAACTGCGACTTGACCTTGAAGAGGCGCTGAAAGTCCTCGTCGAGGAGATAGAGAAGATGATAGAGGAAAGTGCTGCCTATCATGATGACCTTCACATTAACGGGAATCGGTTCGGGGCGCAGCGTCGCGACGGGCAGGGAGCGGAACTGCTCCCATGGGCTTTCGATTCTCACCTCTCCAGCCCTGATGATGCGCTTCAAACCGTCCCACGCGAAGGGGTTCTTCAACACATCCAGCGCTTGCAAAATCAGATAACCGCCGTTTGCGCGGTGCACGGCGCCAGCCTTTATCATGTGAAAATCCGTCACCATCGTCCCGAACCGCCCCTTGTATTCCAACCTACCGAAGAGGTTGTCGTAGGTGGGATTGCGTTCCACGATGACCGGCGCGCCCTCGGTGCGCGAATTGTCCACGAGGAGGTTGACCCGATACTCATCATAACGGGACTGAATCGGCGGCAGCTTTATGCCGAGAAATTCGGGAGCCTCGCCGTCGCCTTGCTTGAAGGTCTCGATGTTGTTGATGATGTCTTGCTGAACCTCGTCGAGATATTCGCAGATGTCCGCGTGGTCTTTGTATTTTCTGCGGAGGTTATCGAGAAGGTGCCCTGCGGCGAAGAGGGCAATCTGTCTGTCCAACTCGCGTATTCTCTCCTTCGATTCCTTCTCCAACTTTCTTATTTCGCTCAACACATGGGCGACTTCTTCCTGAAGTTTCTCGCCGTTCGCTTCGATGCGCTCCTTTTGCTCCTGCGGGAGCCTCTCGAATTCATCGGGGCTGAGTTCGCGACCATCCATCACCGGAATGCTTACCACGCCAGCCTTGGAGAACCTGATGGAAAAGCCGAGTCGCGCGGCTTTTTCCTCGAGCGAGGAAAGCAGGTATGCCCTTTTCTCCTGAATGGCTTCGAGGGCTTCGTTCTTGCGGTGCTCGTACTCCTCGCTCTCGAACGCCTTGGGGATTTCGCTCCGACAATCGGCGATTAGCTCGTCCATATCCCTCGCGAATTCCCGCCCCTTGCCGGCGGGCAAACGGATTGCGCGCGGAGCGTCCGGCTCCTTGAAGTTGTTCACATAGCACCAGTCATCGGGAACCTGCTCGCCGCGAGCCTTGTCCTTCACGATGTTCAAAACCGTCGAGAGTCTGCCCGTTCCGACAGCCCCGGCGACATAGATGTTGTATCCCTCCGAAGGGATGGATATGCCGAACCTGATGGCGTCAACGCCTCTGTCCTGACCTATTCTTCCCTCAAGCGGTTTGACCTCGTTTGTGGTTTCGAAATCGAGCCACTCCGCCGGACAAACGCGACGCAACTTCTCGACGGGCACCTTGCACTTTTCCAACAAACTCATAACAACCTTCCTTTCGACCTCGCCATTATAGCGGCACGGCAAATTTTATATCCGAGCCTGTGCATTAGCAAGGGTGCAGAAGTTTATTTTTTGATTGTAAGCGCTCGTGCCCCATGTTAGGGGTTTCTCGCGTGAGGCTTGTTTGGCTTCGGACATTGAATTCGATGCACGGCGCGGAAAATACTCGTAGGGGGGCTTGAAACCATAGATAGTAAGTACGGCGGCAAAATTATCCTGCCAAAACGCCGCTCAACATCACATCGCCACCTGGAGATTGTGAATTTTTTCACAATCTCGGGATGGCTCGTAGGGGAGGGGCTATGCCCCCTCCCGCAGGAATGGTAGGCGTTGGGCGCTACCCAGTACCTGCCGCCATACTTGCGAAAGCAACGTGGGAAAGCGGTTGTACCCGCTCCCGCCAACCCCAAGAATTGTCATTGCGAGTCACGCCGAAGGCGTGACGTGGCAATCTGCTGCGCTCAGATTTGGACTGACAGATCGCCACGGGCTGCCACGGCATCCCTCGCGAT
>QMSU01000262.1 GCA_003650975.1 Thermoplasmata archaeon | reverse complement strand
GGCGTCTTTGCAGGTGACAGTCACCTCTGGCCCCTTAACGGGAAGTGCGGTTATGTTGTAATGATCAGCAACACCCGCGAGGGAGACTATCTCGCCACGCTCTCCCCAAAATATAAAGAAGGGATTTGCCATGCAAAACTACCAACCCACTGAGGAAGAGATCAGCTACCGGTTGCGAGCGGCGGTGGCCGACGTGTTTGAGGTGCACGATGTGGCCGTTAGCCACCCAGAGGGTGCCGTGCGCCTGCGCGGACGTTTGCTCACCGAGTCCTCCCGAGCCTACGAACTGGTAGCGCCGCGCTTTCGAAGGCTCGGCTACACCGCTTTTTTCAGGAGGCAAAAGGGCCTCGACGTCATCCTGGCCATGCCGGGGATCATCCGGGCCTCCCCTTCCAGGGTTTGGATCAACGCCCTGCTTTTCCTGGCCACCGTTGCCTCCACCATCTACGTCGGCGCAGGGATGGTCGAGCCGGGCCAGTCCCCCAGCCTAGCAAGCGGCCTGCAATTCGCAGGGAGCTTATTGACCATCCTCCTGGCCCACGAACTCGGCCATTACTTCGTGGCCCGTCACTATGGCGTGGCGGTCAGCCTCCCCTACTTCATTCCTATGCCCAACCTGCTGGGAACCATGGGCGCCTTTATCCGGATGAAGGCACCGCCCACCAACCGTCGGGTAATGCTGGCCATTGGCGCCGCCGGCCCACTGGCGGGCTTCTTACTGGCCGTCCCCATCCTTATCCTGGGCCTTTTACTCTCGAAGGTCGGACCCATCCCTGTGGGCGAGCCTGTTCTCATGGAGGGAAACTCTCTGCTCTACGCCGCCCTCAAGATACTCATGTTCGGCCGCTTTCTGCCTAAGGATGGGATAGACGTCTTTTTGCACCCCATAGCCTTCGCCGGCTGGGCGGGCCTCATGGTCACTGGCCTGAACCTGATACCGGCCGGCCAACTGGATGGAGGGCACGTCGCTTATGCCCTGCTCGGCGAACGGGCGCGATATCTTACCTGGGGGATTATCGCCGCCCTCATCGCCTTGGGATTCCTCTGGAACGGCTGGTTCCTGTGGGCCGGGCTGATCTACCTCTTTGGCCGGCGACACGCCAGGCCCTTCGACGATATCACCGACCTCGACGGGCCGCACCGGGCGCTGGCCATCCTCGTGCTGATCGTCTTCGCCCTGACCTTCTGCCCTATCCCCATGTCCATCGTCCAATAAGCTCGCTTTGCTCCACCCTCCCGCAGGCTCTGGAGCCTGCGGGAGGTTTTTAAACCGACCAATGCTTGCGCAGCTTGGCCCAGGTGGAGGCCAGATGGGCCAAGGGACAGCTCAGGCGGCCGACGATCCGCCCCTGGGCGAGGCTGCGCAGGAACTCCTCCTCGCCCTCGAAGGGCGGCATCTCCACGTAGGCGTGGCCGATTTCCCAGGCGGTGTGGGCATCGCTGCCGGCGGTGCGCAGCAGGCCCCTCTGGCGGGCCAACTCCTCCGCCCGCCGGTTGTCCCATGGCAGCGGGGTGCGGGAGTTGAAGACCTCGAGCATGTCCACCTGGTCGAGGATGGCGAGCAGGCTGGCCCTCCTCAGCGCCGAGCGGCGGAGCTGGTCCAGGGGATGGGGCACGCACACCAGCCCCCCCTGCTCCCGAATGCGGGCGATGGTCTCCTCAGGGGAAAGGCCTTTAGGAATCTCCTCCTTCAGGAAGAGGCCCATGATCTCCCCGGCGGCGGTTTTGATCTCCTCGCCCACGATGATCAAATCGGGGGCCATCTCCCGCAGGGCCAGCGCTCCGGCTATGCAGTTGTGGTCGGTGATAGCCACTTTGTCAATTCCTCGCCGATGGCAGGCTTCGATTATCGCCTCCAAGGGGGTGAGCGAATCGTCGGAGTAGCAGGTATGAACGTGGAGGTCAACTTTCATGAGCCCGCCCCCGCGCCGTAGCTCTCAAAAAGCTTCCCCCAATTCGTCCGCATGAACTCCTCGATCCTCCTCCGGCCGATGATAGGGTACCAAAACAGGTCGTGGTAGACGTTGCTGGCGAAGGGGGCCCAGACCCAGAGGGGGCTTTTGAGGAGGAGCCAGTAGAAGGGGCGCAGAAACCCCTTGCGGATCATCTGATCCCCCCAGATGACGAAGCTACGCTTGCTCTCGAAGCCGAAATTCACCCTGGAGATGTCCTCCCCTATCACCTCGATGTCCTTGGGGTCGGCGACGCCGTAGCCCATCTCGGCGGCCATCCTTAGGTAGGGGATCTCCAGGGGATCGAAGCCCATCATCTTGGCGGCGATGGCATCAATGGCCACCTGGTCGGCCGAGGCCAGGATATAATTTTTGATGACTGGCCTCATCGTCCTAGGGCCCGCCCCGTCCCCGCAGACGGTGCCGTCCATCACGGCGAAGATGCCCGGATGGAGCTGATACTGCATGGTGAGCAGGTCCACCAGCACCTCGTGGATGAATTCATGCCCGTAGTGGCGAACCTCTTTCAGGAGACCCCCGAAGGCGTTCTTGATCGCCCCGGTGGTCACGCTGTGGCCGTGGGTTTTCAAGGTGGGAAGGTGGATCACGCTCTTGCCGATGAACATTTTGGGAATCTCAATCTCGGGGAAAATTTGGTTGAGTTTCAGGAGCCCCTTGAACTCGTATTTCACCCACTCCACCTCGGGGAGGGCAATGAAGGGGAGGCCGTATTTCTCCAAAACGGGCATCCACCGGTTGTTTATCGCCCCCTGGCGGGGGTTGGTCACCACCGTCTTGTTCTCCACCGGATAGAGCTGCTCCCTCCGATAGCCGTCGTCCAGGAGGGTTCTGATCACCCCCTC
>QMSU01000261.1 GCA_003650975.1 Thermoplasmata archaeon | reverse complement strand
TAGCAATTTCAGTTTCTTCTCTGTTTTCTGTGGGGAGAACGGTATTTCTCGCTTCGCTCCCACTACATGAAATGTCATAATGAAACACTATGGTGTGTCTCATTTTCTCTTACGTGCCATGAGTAACGTGATCAGCAAAGGCAGGAAAATCACCGAGGCAAGAAAACAGAGTATTAGTCCAACCACGGGAACCTGCCCCATGGCAATGGAACCTCTCCCTCCCGGTATCTATGGAGAATATGAATGCTATCACCTATGCCTATGCCGATAACAAGAGGAATCATCATGATGGAGCTCACGTTGAGTGAGATGTCCAGAGTCTCTCATGATGTTCTTGGATATCCATGTATTGCTCGGCATAGATTACCGGGGGTTGTAGGGCTATCCCATTGGATTGTCAAAATTAGTACCTTCGATGTTCTCTATTATCCCGCCATTTGCAGAAGAGTAAACAAATTAAATAAAGATAAATTTGAAGGAAAGGACGCGGTGATATCTCAGGATTTAACGGGAATAACGCTCGCTGATATCAAAATGAGTGGGGTGATGATACAGTTTATCCCATCATCCCATATTGGCATGCTCATAGGCAAATGTACCCGGATATCAGCTCTGAGCAGTCCATATAAAGGGAGTGAAACCGGCAAATCCGGTGGCATCGTAGGAAAACATGCCCTCCCATCCCAGGATTCCCACAAAGCCGATGCACAGAACCCGGTGTGCCCCCTCCAGCAGTGTTTCGTTTCCCAATGAGGTGAGGGAGATGATATCTGTCGAGGCACCGGTATTGTAATTGCAGTACACCACTGAGGGGAAGAGCGAGAATATTATATCGAGAAATGTTGACTGCATGAGGCTCGGCGGGAGCGCAAAATGGAGACCCTCCCCCGCGGAAATGACGAAATACAGCCCCACACCGGTATCTGCATATTCCTGCAGGATTGCATCTTCCCGCACCAATACAGCGCATTTTTCCGCAATGTCCTCCGCCATCGTTTTCCCCTCCCGGCACACCACGGTATCGGTGAGTGTCTGCACCGTACCATCGGGAAAACATTTTGCAAAGGTCACCGTTCTTTTATCGGCACCCTCAGCATGAATCGTTGCCACCACACAAAAACCGAGCACCACACACAGGGTGATGAGTTTCTTTTTCATATGTTCCATAACAGAAGGGATGCTATTAATATTTTGGTATCTGACCCAGAAAATGCTCATTATCTGTGGTGCATTCACGTGTTCCTCACCGTTTTCAACGGCATGAAGATATGTTTTTAAAACAGCATCCGTTATAATTCCACATGCATTCAATACGCAAAGAAAGAGCGGTGAAGGGTTTACCGGCCGCCATTGCTATTCTTCTCATCTGTTCATCTTTTCTGATACAGGGAGCCTCCACACATATTCCTCCCTCATTTTCACAAAGAGGCGCCATCTATTATGTGGCCACCTATGGAAATGACAGCAACCCGGGAACGGCGGCCCAGCCCTGGAGAACCATTCAGCATGCCGCCAATGTGATGGTGGCAGGAGATACGGTGTTTGTGAGGGGGGGCATCTACCATGAGCAGGTGTTCACCGCCAGAAGCGGAAATGTTGCAGATGGTTACATCACCTTTTCTGCCTATCCGGGCGAGAGTGTAATACTTGACGGCACCGGCGTCGCTTCAGGAAATACGGGCTTTTTCCTGTCTCACTCCTACATCAAGCTCACTGGCATGGAAATCTGCAACTGGAGCGATACGGGCATGTGGATAAGCAATGCCGGACACATAGAGATTTCAGATTGTGAGATTCATCATGTCTTTTATGGTATCGGTGCTGCAGATGGCACACATGATTTTACCCTTAACTGCGTGGAAATCCACCATTTTGACCTGTACGGGTTTGATGCATCTCCCTCAGGAGGTGCTCCCTGTTACAACGGCACCTTCAATGAATGCGTTGCCCACACCGGAAATGACCCTGCTCAGAACGTGGACGGGTTTGCCCTGGGTCACGGAACCCAGCATGATTTTGTGTTCAACCGCTGTGAAGTGTATGATGTCTATGACGGATTTGATATAAGCGCCCGCAACACAACACTCTCCCGGTGCTCCGCCCATGATTGCTGGAGCGGGGGCTACAAAATCTGGCAGGATAATATCACCATTGTTAATTCCCTCGGCTATCACAACGGCATCACCAACGTGGAGGTGGACTGGGACGGAGAACCGGGGACGGTCACCCTTCAGAACTGCAATTTTGTGGATGCCCAGGTGTACAACATATGGTATGAGAATGCCACCGGCGACTCACTCCATATGTATAACTGCATCCTTGCAGGAGGTGACAACATCGGCCTTGCCTTTGAAGAGATGGATGTGAGCAATTACTGTGGCGATTACAACATTTTCCACAATGATAACGAGTACCGGGTCATTGCAGTTGCCTACACTGATGAATTTTCCATGGATGATGTGGCAAATGGAGGATGGGCAAACTACAGCGGGCAGGATTTGCACTCTCTGGTTTCATACCATCCGGAAAGCGAACTTTTCACCAATCTCTCCCTCTGGGACCTCCACCTCATCGGGGGAAGCATGGCCATTGATGCGGGAACTCCGGTGAATGCACCCTCCATTGATTATGATGGCATACCCCGTCCACAGGGCAATGGCTACGATATAGGGGCGTATGAGTACGCGATGGGGCCGCCCCTCATGGTGCATGTGGATGATGATTTCAATGCCTCCACTCCCGGCTGGAATATCACCTGCTTTGCCGTCATCCAGGATGGCATAGATGCCGTTGCTGAAAATGGAACCGTGTGGGTGTACAATGGAACGTA
>QMSU01000260.1 GCA_003650975.1 Thermoplasmata archaeon | reverse complement strand
TTGCTGAAAACGACATTTTTATATAGTTCCATACCATCTTTCACTCGATACCATGGCTTCAATTGTTGGTTACGGGGCATATGTCCCAAGATACAGGATAAAGGTTGAGGAGATAGCAAAAATATGGGGTAAGGAAGCAGCATCCATTTCTTCAGGCCTCTACGTCTTTGAAAAATCAGTTCCAGGAATGGACGAGGATACCGCCACGATATCAGTGGAGGCAGCGCGAAGGGCGGTGAAATCCGCTGGCATAGATCCAAAGGGAATAGAGGCAATTTACGTGGGCTCGGAGAGCCACCCCTATGCCGTCAAACCCACCGCAACCATCGTTGCCGAGGCAATAGAGGCAACACCGGTGCTCACCGCAGCAGACTACGAATTTGCCTGCAAGGCGGGAACCGCCGGACTTCAGAACTGCATCGCACTGGTCAATTCGAACATGATACAGTACGGGATGGCCATCGGCACCGACGTATCCCAGGCTGCCCCCGGCGATGCGCTCGAGTACACGGCAGCTGCGGGCGGCGCCGCCTTCATCGTGGGGAAGGAAGGTATTGCCACCATCAATGATACCGTTTCCTTCACCACCGATACGCCGGACTTCTGGCGGAGGGAGGGTTCTCCCTATCCAGGGCACGGAGGACGGTTCACCGGCGAGCCCGCATACTTCAAGCACATCACCAATGCGGCGAAGATGCTGATGGAGCGGTGCGGCACAAAGCCGTCGGATTACGATTATGCCGTGTTCCACCAGCCCAACGGGAAGTTTCCCTCGAGAGTGGCGAAAATGCTGGGTTTTGAGAAGGAACAGATTAAGGACAGCCTGCTCTGTCCCTGGATAGGAAACACCTATTCCGGTTCCTCCATGGTGGGGCTTGCCGCGGTGATGGACGTGGCACAGCCTGACCAGCGCATCATTGTGGTCTCGTACGGTTCGGGAGCGGGCTCAGATGCCTTTGACATCACGGTGACGGATAAAATCGAGGGCATTCAACGGCAGGGCATCCGGGAGATGCTGGAGGATAAGGAATATGTTGATTACGGTACATATATGAAACTGAGAGGTGAATTCACATGAGGGATGTGGCGATTATAGGCATCGGCATGACCGAGTTCGGGGAACTGTGGGAAAAATCCTTCAGGGAACTGGTGGCCGAGGCAGGCGTGAGGGCAATTATGGATGCAGGGATAGAGGGCGAGGAGATTGACGCCATGTACATAGGCGGCATGTCATCGGGCATGTTCGTGGGACAGGAGCACGTGGGCCCCCTTGCCGTGGAGGTGGCGGGCCTTGAGGACCTGCATATTCCCGCAACCCGCGTGGAGGGAGCATGTGCCTCAGGCGGCATTGCCCTTCATCAGGGATACATAAGTGTTGCATCGGGCATGTACGATATTGTGGTGGTGGGAGGCGCCGAAAAGATGACCGATGTGGCGGGAGGCTCTGCCACCAACATACTGGCATCCGCCTCCGACAGGGAATGGGAAGCCTTCTTCGGTGCCACATTCCCGGGCCTGTATGCACTCATGGCCACATACCACATGCACAAATACGGCACCACCCCGGAACAGCTTGCAAGCGTCGCCGTGAAGAACCATTACAACGGCAGCACGAATCCCAAGGCACAGTTCAAGAGAAAAATAACGGTTGAGGATGTGCTGAAATCACCCCTCGTGGCCGACCCGCTGCACCTGCTGGACTGCAGCCCGGTGAGCGACGGAGCAGCGGCTGCCATCCTTGCACCGGTGGAGGTGGCAAAAAAATATACCGATAAGCTCGTCAGAATAAAGGCGTCCGCCATGGCATGCGATACGCTCTCGCTTCACGGGAGGGAACGGTTCGATGCGCTGCCTGCTGCAATCCATGCGGCAAAGAAGGCATATGAAAAGGCAGGGGTGGGACCGAAGGACATCGACCTTGCGGAGGTGCATGACTGCTTCACCATCGCGGAAATCATTGCCATCGAGGACCTCGGGTTTGTGGAACGGGGCAGAGGAGGACCTGCAACCGAGGAGGGAATCACCTCACTTCATGGAGAGATACCGGTGAACACATCGGGCGGTCTCAAATCCAAGGGACATCCTGTGGGTGCCACCGGTATTGCCCAGCTCAATGAGATAGTGCTGCAGCTGCGTGGAGAGGCAGGCGAGCGCCAGGTGAAGGATGCACAGATAGGGCTCACGCACAATGTGGGTGGCTCAGGTGGCACGGCAGTGGTGAACATCATGGAGGTGATATGATGGGTGTGGCCAGATTCTGGAGGGAAATTCCCCAGAGATACAACCTTATAGGAACGAAATGCAGTGTGTGCGGCACGATCTATTTCCCGCCGCGCGCCATATGCCCCAACTGCCGGAGGAAATCTGCCGGCAAAATGGAGGACTACAAGCTCAAGGGCACGGGAACCGTGGAGAGTTTTACCATAATCCGCGTACCCCCACCGGAGTTCGAGGGAAAATCACCCTACGCCATTGCACTCATAAAGATGGATGAAGGATGCCATCTCACCGGCCAGATCGTGGACTGCAACCTGGAAGATATTCACATAGGCATGAAGGTGGAGGCATGCTTCCGCAGAATCCAGGAGGACGGCAAACGGGGAGCCTTCTACTACGGCTATAAGTTCAGAAAGGCAAAGGAGTAACCGCTTTTTCGCGGTACGAGATGACGTGAAATTGAGAGTTGCCATGAAAACAGGACAAAGAGAACCCCCCCTTCATTTTCAGTAAATGGCCACCAGGAGGGACAAGTATTATGAAATCAGGCCGGGAATACTGCGTGGTCTGAAGCAGAGCGGAAGACCCGCAGATGAGAGGCCTGCTCATCTTTTTAAC
>QMSU01000259.1 GCA_003650975.1 Thermoplasmata archaeon | reverse complement strand
TTCCTGCCTCCTGTCTTTAAATAGATAACCGCTACACTTAAAGGAAATAAGAGCGAATCGCTTATATTACCATCTGTGGTCATTACCCGAGCGGGATGTAGTGTATCATCGGAGTAGGAACATGTCAACGATCGAGGAGGGGTTTTAAACGAAGGACATGGTGGAGGCGGTGGGAATCGAACCCACGTCCGGAAGCGTTGCGACATAGGTCCCTACATGCTTAGCCTATGTTTGATCTCTCGCCGATGAGAGCCCCATAGGCAAGGCCACTCATCAGCCAGCCCGGATGCAATCTCGCCGTTCGACCTCCGGGCGGGATCGAACAGCAAAGCCTGCTTTGGCGACGCCTGCTCCGTCCCTGCAGGCTTAAGGACGGGCAGACGGGCCGCTCAAATTAGGCGGCCAGAGCGAGTTCAGTATCGGCAGTTATTGTTTTCCCGCCTGTTTAACGAGGCCTGCGGGGACCTCGGCATGCGACCTATGCCTCATCCGCTCCCGTCGAAACCAGATCGCCCCCATCGCTCGCTTTTTTAAGTTTACCATATTTAGGCGATTATATCAAGTGCAGGACAGGACTTCTCAAAAGTTCATGGGGCGTAAGATGAGGAAAATCTAGGCAGCATAAAGGTTTTTGAGCAAATTCGCGATAGATTAGAGCGCGAATTTCCTCTGAATCTCTTTCTTTTCCATTTCATGGAAAATGGGAAGGCGTTCATAGTTGTCGTTTCACCACCTTATCGGTATTTTTCGCCTTTACATTATACCCTCGATCCATCCTGAGATCAACTTGACTACTTGACTGAGCTCCTCGGCCAATTTCCCATGTATTTTGATCTGCAGCATCTCCCTTTTATCCAGCGGCAAATGATCGTTTTGCATCTGAGAGACAAGCTTTCCCTGGCCTTCCTGAGGACAACGGATATCATGGATGACTACAAGGGATGTTAAGATCAAGGAGGGTGAGCTATGATAGCTAAAGAGATCATATTCCTCGTCGAGGAATCCCCTGAGGGGGGATTCGAAGCAAGAGCGTTAGGCTACTCCATCTATACTGAGGCGGAAACGCCGGAAGAACTTAAAAATATGGTTAAAGACGCTATCAAATGTCACTTCGAGGATGAGGAGGCTCCCAGGAAATTTTCCCCTTGACAAGCATGGGGGGGAATAGAGAGCGAGGGAGGAGGATTAGAAGATGAGAATTATAGGAAGTTCGCTCCTGATATTCTTCATTATGGCTACGACGTTAGCTGAGCCGGAAGAAATGAATAGACTTTCTACTTCAAATAGCGTGTATGAAGTAACCCTTGTTGATGAAAAACCGCTTGAATGTTGCCCTTATCTGAAGAGATTCACCTTCAATATCACGTATAAAATGACAAAACAGATTGGCAGATTTACACTTGGGGATGCTGAAAAGAGGTTGCGATCTATAAGAGAGATCTATCTTAAAGGAGATAAGCTAATAGTAAAAGGAAATTTGAGAAGAGGCAGTGCCATTTCGGTTATCGATCTTAAAAGAAGGAAGCTCGATGATTTCTTCTGGTGTTATAAGCCAACTTCCTCACCTTCAAATCGGTTTTTGGTATATATAAAGTATTTTCCACCTCATGGGCTACCCAGCATAAGAACTGATGTTGTATTGATATATGACATGAAAAGAAAACCAAGTGAAAACAGAGTTCCTGTGAAGGGCTATACGAAGCAGCCCAAAGAACAAGTTGGATTACCTATCTACCCTACGCCATATGTTAAAGCCAAAGCTTATCTCCTCTCAGAACAACAATACTGGCCTCCATCTTGGAGATATGATGTCTCCTCTCCCTTTTTGTGGAGTGAAGATGAGAAAAAAGTTGTGTTTTTATGTACTCACCATAATCAAACCTACGTTGTGAAAGTTGACCTCAGCCTTGGAATCGAGAAACCCAAGATATCTGAATTACCGATAAAGATCGCAAAGAAGATGGTGAAACCTAAATATCTGGGAGGATTCAAGTTGGATTTGATGAGAGGAAGCAAAAAGGACCGCATTCTTTTTGCAGATCAGATCGAGTGGGATGGTCCCGATCACATAATTGTGAAACCAGAAGAGTATTACTTAAAAGAGGAAATTAGGCTGCCCGTCCCTTAATGGGATGCTGAACTTCGGTGGCAAACCCGCTCAAATCCTTCAGCGGTTCATCACAGGGGAGATAGAGGTCTACATCTCGCCTTTCATCCTGAACGAGCTGGAGAGGATTTTAAGGGAGAAGTTTGAGTGGGAGGAAAACAGGATCGCCGATGTTATAGGGAGAATAAGGGAGAAGGCAGTTGAGGTTCATCCTAAACGGAGAGTCTCGGTCATCGAAGGGAAACGGGATGATAACAGGATTCTCGAATGCGCCCTGGAGGGGAAAGCAGAGTATATCATCTCAGGAGACAAGCGACATCTTCTCCCTTTGAAGGAGTACCGGGGGATAAAGATCCTCTCCCCGGCGGAGTTCCTGATGATGATCGGAGCCTTCACTCCCTCAGACGCGGAAAAATTTTCCCCTTGACAAGCATGGGGGGTAGTGTATAATTTAAGCGAATTGCTGATATGTAGAAGGCTCATTCTGAAAAGCAGGATGTTAATGAGACAGCGCTCCTTTATCCCAGATGCAAGCGTTCGTAAGACGTAGTTCCTTCCCGAAGAAAAGCTCAAAGGCGAGATAATAAGAAAACAGTCATTTATAGTCATTGAGTCATTTATCTGCGCCGTCATTAAAATGACGACAAATGACTATAAATGACAACAAATGACCTTTTCCAGATCCAAAGGGAATAAGAGCGAATCAAATAGGCATGGAGGATGATAGGATGAAGATATGTGTT
>QMSU01000258.1 GCA_003650975.1 Thermoplasmata archaeon | reverse complement strand
GAGGGCTTCGAGAAAATCCTCAGGCGGGAGGATTATCTCTCCCGCGCCTGTGAGACCTGCGCCCACCGCAATCCCGTGCTTTACGATGTCCTGATCGGCGAGGAGGTGGAGGAAGACGCCTCCAACCGCTATGCTGATGTTGAGGCTCTGGAGGCCAAGCCGCTCGACGAGCGATGGGCCTATTTCGAGCGCCAGGTGAGCCGCTGCATCCGCTGCTACGCCTGTCGTGAAGCCTGCCCCATGTGTTACTGCGAGGAGTGCTTCGTTGACCACACCAGGCCGCGCTGGATATGGCCTGGCGTGCACCCCTCCGATATCCAGATATGGCACATCGTCAGAGCCTATCATCAGACGGGGCGCTGTGTGGAGTGCGGGGCCTGTGAGCGGGCCTGCCCGATGGAGATACCGCTCCTCTACCTGACCAAGAAGCTCTGCCAGGAGGTCGAAGAGCTTTACGGCTTCGAGGCGGGGATGAGTCTGGAGGAATTACCCCCCCTCGCCACATTTAGTCCTGAGGATGAGGAGGGATTCATCAAATAGTTGATCGGCCGGCCGAAAGCCAACATCTTGAACTCCCGTTCTTCAGAAGCTTCTCGGAGGCGTTGAAATGGCAATGTTAACGCTGACTGCAATTCTCCACAAAGAAGAAGACCTATACGTGGCAGAATGCCCTGAAGTTGGGACAGTTAGCCAGGGGTACACCATTGAGGAAGCCGTCGCCAATCTGAAAGAAGCAACAGAGCTCTACTTGGAGGAGTTCCCCTTGCCTGAAGTCACCAGGCCGTTGATGACCACCTTTGAGGCGGCAGTTTATGCCTAAATTGCGCAGGGTATCAGGGCAAGAAGCCATTCGCGCATTAGAGCGATTGGGCTTCGAGCAAGTGCGGCAGCGCGGCAGCCACGTCGTGCTCAAGAAACAAACGCCGGAAGGCGCTGTTGGATGTGTGGTGCCTCTTCACCGCGAACTGGCGATTGGCACATTGCGGGGCATTCTACGGCAGGCCAGAGTAACGTCTGAAGAGTTTATGGAGAACCTTTAGCGAACGCCCGATGGGTGGCGAGAGGCCCTGCCCGATGGAGATTCCGTTCCTCTACTTGACTAAGAAGCTCTGCAAGGAGGTCGGGGAGCTTTACGGCTTCGAGGCGGGGATGAGCCTGGAGGAATTACCTCCCCTCGCCACTTTCAGCCTCGAGGACGAGGAGGAGTTTATTAGATGAAGAAGATCGCCAAATCCCAATTGAACGAATTCATCGCTCGGCTGATGAAAAGCTACGCCGTCTACGGCCCTGTGGAGGAGGAGGGCATCGTCTCTTTCCGCCGCCTTACTGCGCCGGAGGAGATCAGACTCGATTATCAGAACTCCAAGAAGCCGCCCAAGGAGGCCTTCTTCCCCCAGACTGAGACGATGTTCCGTTATGAGATGGGGAAGGGGAGGATCAGCCTGGAATCAACCGAGGAGGTGGAGGAGGAGAGGGTGCTCTTCGGCGCCAGGCCCTGTGACGTCCGTGCCCTCGAGCTTCTCGACCTCGTCTTCGATGCCCCCGACTACAAGGATCTCTACTACATCAATAAGAGGGAGAAGACCACCATCGTGGCCCTGGGTTGCAACTCTCCCCTCAGCACTTGCTTCTGCACCTCTTTTGAGGGAGGCCCCTTCACCAAGGAGGGCGCTGACCTCTTCCTGACCGACATCGGCGATTGGTATCTGGCCGAGGCGCTGACTCCCAAAGGGGAGAGGCTGCTCGACGAGGAGCTTTTCCAGGAGGCCACGAAGGCGGATGTGCGAGCGGCGGCAAAGGTCGAGAAAGAGGCGCTGGCCAAGATGGCTCCTCCCTTGGAGCTCGATGGCCTCAAGGAGAAGCTCGATACGATGATTGACAGCCCCTTCTGGGACAGGCTGCACGAGAAATGCCTGGGCTGCGGGGTTTGCACCTTCCTCTGCCCCACCTGCCACTGCTTCGACATCGTAGACGAGGCGCTGAACTCCAAGGGGGAAAGGGTGAGGAACTGGGACTCCTGCATGTTCCCTATCTACACCTTGGAGGCCTCCGGCCACAACCCTCGCCCTTCGGGCCGCGAGAGGTGGCGCCAAAGGCTTATGCACAAGTTTGATTATTTCGTCGCCAATTACGGCCGGTTCCTCTGCGTTGGCTGCGGCCGCTGCGTCATCAACTGTCCCGTCAACTTGGACATTCGCAAGGTTATCGCCGATGTGATGGCATTCTAAACGAGCGAGGTTTGCGATGCGAAATCCATATCTACCCATCCCCATGAGGATAGAGCGAATCTTTGTCGAGACCGACGACGAGATGCTGAGGACCTTTGACCTGGCCTTCGTCAACGAGGAGGACGGGGAGGGATTCACCTTCACCCCTGGCCAGTTCTGCGAGATATCTGTCTTCGGTAAGGGGGAGGCCCCCTTCGCCATCGCCTCCTCGCCCACCGAGAAAGGCCCCCTCAAGTTCACGGTGAACAAGGCTGGAGTTCTCACCACAGCTTTGCATAACCTGAGCGAAGGGGATATCGTAGGGCTGCGAGGGCCGCTGGGCAACGGCTACCCTTTGGACATCTTCGAGGGCCACAACGTGGTGGTCATTGGCGGCGGTTTCGCCTTCACCTCACTGCGCAGCTTGGTGATCTACATGTTGGATGAGCGGAACCGCCCGCGTTTCAAGGACATCACCATCATTTACGGGGCGCGCCGGCCAGGATTGCTCCTCTACAAGGAGGAGATGGCTGCCTGGGAGGAGCGCGACGACGCGAACGTCTATCTGACGGTGGACAGGGAGTTCCCTGGCTGGACCAAGAGGGTGGGCTTCGTGCCCAATGTGCTCGAGGAGGTGGCCCCCAGCGCGGAGG
>QMSU01000257.1 GCA_003650975.1 Thermoplasmata archaeon | reverse complement strand
TGGCCTAGCCAGGATATGGCGGCAGCCTCCTAAGCTGTAAATCGCGGGTTCGAATGCATGTGGTGCAGTGCATCGCACATGTGCGCGGAAATCCCGCCGCGCCCGCTTTTCATACTTTGCGCTGGTGAAATATGTTCCGGGATAATTGTGAAGGTGAAGGGAACTGTGAATGGGGCAGTCGCAATTTCCCGGTTTTCCCAAAATGAGAGCCTCTCCATCATTTTGTCTTTCATACGGAGAACGCATGATGAAATATTCCTCTTTTCACTTCTATTGATATTTCAACGACAGTTTTTATAACGAATAAATGGTGTCCATCCTGGTTGTTTTGCGCCCCTCAAAACTTTTATAGCGTGTTATGATTATATCCATGAACGTGATAAAATCCATTGAACTGGTGGGCTCATCACCAGAAAGTTTTGATGATGCGGTGAAGCATGCCATCGCAGAGGCAAAGAAAACGCTGAGAAACATCCGGCGCGTGGAAGTGGTGGACTTTGAAGTGCTCATGGAAAATGATGAGATATCGCTCTACCAGGCCCACATAAAACTGTTTTTCATGGTGGAACGCATCTGATGCATACATCTCCGGCATAACCGAAACTCACCCCTTTTCCCTTTCCCATTACCTTTCCGAAAAAGAATTTATATATACCCTCTTTTATGGGAAGCATGGAACTTGAAAAGTTGCGCTTCGGTACAGAACTAATCAAGAGGGGCTTTGCCCACATGCAGAAGGGCGGCGTTATCATGGATGTCACCAACGCAGAACAGGCACAGATAGCGGAGGATGCAGGAGCCGTTGCCGTGATGGCTCTCCACAGGGTCCCTGCGGATATACGCGCCACCGGCGGCGTTGCCAGAATGGCAGACCCCCAGAAGATAACAGAAATCATTGAGACTGTCACCATACCGGTGATGGCAAAATGCCGGATAGGACATATCCTTGAAGCACGCGCACTGGAGGCGCTCGGCGTCGACATGGTCGATGAAAGCGAGGTACTCACTCCTGCCGATGTATTCTTCCATGTGGACAAACGGCAGTTCGTCACCCCCTTTGTTTGCGGTGCAAGGAGTCTGGGTGAGGCATGCCGCCGCATCTGGGAGGGCGCCGCAATGATACGGACCAAGGGCGAGGCAGGCACCGGAAATGTGGTCGAGGCGGTGCGCCACATGCGCCTGATTACCTTTGCAATAGAGAAAGTGAAAACAATGGATGAAGGTGAACTCCAGCAGCTTGCCATGGCATACACCCAGCCCTACAGGAAACTGGCGGAGGCGGTGGGAAACGAGGGAATTGGCATTGGAAATGATGAGCCTGTTTTTGGAGAGTATGCCGTGGATGACATTGCAAAGGGACTGCATGAGGTACTGCAGGAGGTGAAAAAGATGGGCAGGCTCCCGGTGGTCAACTTTGCTGCGGGGGGGATTGCCACTCCCGCCGATGCGGCCCTCATGATGTACCTTGGCTCCGACGGGGTGTTTGTGGGCTCCGGCATATTCAAATCGTCAGATCCTCCGCATTATGCACGGGCCATTGTGGAGGCAGTGGAGAACTGGAAGGATGCCGATGTGGTGGCCCGCGTCTCCAGAGGACTGGGAGAGGCCATGCCCGGACAGGAGATAGAGAAGCTTGATGAACGACTTCAGATACGGGGATTATGAACATAGCCGTCATAGCGGCACAGGGAGCGGTGAAGGAGCATATTGATGCGGCAAACAGGGCACTGCGACGTCTCGACATCTCAGGCAGTGCCTTTGCCACCATAAAAAAGGAGGAGGTCGCCAGAAGTGATGCCATCATCCTCCCGGGAGGGGAAAGCACCACCATAAGCAAACTCATACACAGGAGTTCTGTGGCAGAGGAGATAAAACGGGCAGCTGGTGAGGGAAAGCCTGTCATAGGGACATGTGCCGGTGCCATCCTGCTTGCAAAGCACGGAGATGAGCAGACAGAAAAAACGCAGACGCGCCTGCTCGGGTTGATGGACATCACTATAAAGAGGAATGCATTCGGAAGGCAGAAAGAGAGCTTTCAGATACCGCTTCACATCCGGCACATCGGCACCTTTGATGCCGTTTTTATACGGTCGCCGGCCATCACAGGGACCGGGGAACGGGTGGAGGTTCTTGCCACACTGGACGAGCACGTGGTGGCGGCACGGCAGGACAACCTGCTGGCCCTCTCATTTCATCCGGAGCTCACGGACGACACCCGCATTCACGAGTATTTCATCCGGATGGGACTGGAAAAATGATACCCTCAGCCATTCTGACCAGCCTGTACATATCCCTGAACTGCCACATAACCGTGAAGGGCACGTTGATTAACGATAGTTAATTTAATAAAGAATGTTTTCTTGGGGTTCCATATGCCGCAAAAGTACAAATTTATCATTGTTGCTGCAGTCGTACTGATGTTACTCGGTGCATCCGCCCTTCTTTACCATACAAAAGTACCAGTGAGAGAGGCACCGGATTTCACCCTGACAGATCTGGAAGGAAATACCTTCAATCTGTCCGATTTCAGGGGTACCACGGTGATAGTGGATTTTATGGCCACCTGGTGCAATCCCTGCAGAGCGATGACAGAGAATCTGAAGAGTTTTCATGATAAAAACCCGGAGATTGTGATAATTTCGATAGATATTGACACCACTGAAAGCAACGAAGAACTCGGAAATTTTAAAAGTCACTATAACGCAAGCTGGATTTTTGCAATTGATAAGGAAGGAGTCAGTAAAAAATACGGGGTGGTTGCCATACCGAAAACAGTGATTGTCAATCCCTCCGGTGAGATAACCTTCTCCCATACTGGCGTTATATCTGCTTCGAGGCTCTCCTCGGAAATCGAAAGGGCCGAATCCGGTGG
>QMSU01000256.1 GCA_003650975.1 Thermoplasmata archaeon | reverse complement strand
GTAAGTTTCCTTTTCTTCCTCGCTTCTTTCGAAAAGTTCCCGTTCCTCTATCTTCGGACGCATCGGATGAAGCTCATCGTTTAACGGAGATGAATATGAGTAGGTGATGTTCTCCTCCTCGAACCGTTTCACCAGATAGGATGGCACCCGTACCTTTCTCCCGTTTATGGCAATGTGCCCGTGAATAATGAGCTGGCGTGCCTGTTTTGGTGTTTTTGCCAGCCCGTGCAGGTATACAAGCGTCTGGAGCCTCCTTCCAAGTATGGTTTCAATATTCAGCGCCAGCACGTCGTCAAGCGTCGAATTTTCGGGGAGCATGCCCAGCGTTGCCAGCCGCCGTAGCATTTTTTCTTTATCCCTTTCAGAGATTTCTTCGCCTTCCCGTGCGAGCAGCTGTCGTGCCTGCCCGCGCACCTTTCTCAACAATGTCTCGGTCTTCCATATCTCTGTCTTGTTTTTCAGTCCGTATTTATATAACATCTCCCGTTCCCTTTTTATTCGGTCACCCTGCCAGGGGTGTGAGGGTGTCTCGTATTTCTTTCTCGGTAGCCGTGGGTCTCCCATGGTATTATCCTCCTCTTCTCCTCACCACACCCACGGTGAGGCCCTTTCTTTTATTGCTCCGTGTTCTCTGTCCCCTCACCGGGAGTTTCCGCTCATGTCTGATACCCCGATAACTTCTTATTTTCCTCAATAAATTGATATCCTCTCTCAGGGTCAGCTCAATCTCGGTGCCGATGAGATGCAAATCTTTACCGGTGTAAAGGTCTTTATTCCGGTTTCTCAACCAGGTGGGCAGCCATTCGGTGATGGTTCCGATTGCCTCATCTAGTTTTTCAATGTCTGCATCGGATAGATTCCCTATTTTCTCTCTGCCATTCACACCGGTACGCTGGAGTATGGCATGTGCCACCATGAAGTTTATACCCTTCACTCTTGTGAGTGCGTATTTCGTCGGCCTGTGGCCGTCTATGTCGGTGGCTGCCAGTCGCACAATATACTTGAAATCTTCATTCTCTTCTGTCATAAGTGCCATAAAATACCATTTATATATTTAATATTTGCCCATTAAAAATCAAGGAAACAAACGGTGAGTATGAAGGCACAATATATGGGCACAGGTGATGCTTTATCATAGGGAGAAATAAATGTAGCCGCGGTGCACCTGCGCGCTTTTCTGTTCCCACATGAAACATTATAAATGAACTCTCCTTTATGTTCATGTTCCAGTGGTGGGTGTATGCACTGTTCACCATGCTGTTTTTCAGCATTACCAACTTTCTGCTTAAAGTTGCAGGACATTACGGAATGAACAGCATCATTGCTTCACTCATACTATGGCTCTCTGTTGGGTTTGTGGGTGTTATCTTCCTTGCATACTATTATGCCACCGGCACCTTTCCGGAAAACAAGGAAGCATTATCTCTCCCACTCCTTTTTGCTCCTGTGATTGCAGGCGTGTTTCTCGCACTGGGTATGTACTGCCTAAAACTTTCACTCACCACAGGTCCGGCGGGGCCGGCGGTGGCCATCAGCGCGGCCAATGCTCTCGGGGTGGCAATGCTCTCCTATATTTTTCTAAAGGAAGGTCTCAGCGCGGCCAAAATGGTCGGTATGCTCATGGTCATTGGGGGCATTGTGGTGATGAGTTTTTTTGAGTGATTGCCAAATGGCACTCGCGTTCACTCACTCCATCATTTTAGGGATACATCTCCCTTATGCTCATATATTGCTCTTCGCTCTACGGTATTTTTCACCGCTTCCTCTATCCTCTCTACGGCTTCCTTTATCCTTGTGGCCACCATGATTTCTCTCTCTGAAGAAGCGTCGCAGAGAAGGAGATCTATGTATCCTCTGGCAATGGAAATGGGATTGAGAAAATAGTGGGCGGTTTCCTGCAGAAACTCTTCTTTCTCTTTCAGTGCCTGTATTCTTTCATCGCTGATAATCCCCGTGATCATTGTCACAATGATGAATATGAAGACTTGAGAGAGATGCAGCAGCACCTTTTCATCGCCCACATCCGCGCTCATATCGCTCAATATCAAAAAGAAGCCGAGAAAAAAGGCGTTTATCGAGCCCTTTTTCCCCCACCATACCGCCGAAAGGATTGCGGGGATGTAAATGAAATGTGTGTAGAATATCTCCTTTCCTATCACCATGGTGTAGTAGGAAATGAGCCATACACTCAAGGAAGTGAGGAAAATCACGGTGAGCACCTCTATTATACTCTCCATTGAATATTTTGAAAGATTGGGTTTCTTCATAATTATCCATTAATTCTTTATATTTAACAATTCTGATTTACTCTAGGGGCACTGTCAAGATAAGAAAAGCAAAGGCAGTACCCGTACTCATCTGAGCAAGAGGGAGAAATACCAGGTGGGTACACCTCATATACTGGAGCTACCGCTCGTACGTCATCAAACATCCTGATGATACGGCGAGGAACTGAGAATCAACTCGCATGAATCACTCTCTCCAGATTGATGAATCCCCGCTATTTGCCATGAATAACAGCTTATAACTTTATACACGCCAGTGTTTTCGTGTCCTGCACGCCCTCCACCGCCCTGATTTTGTGTACCACCGTGTCCCCCAGCTGGACGAAGTCCTCCACCTCAACCTTTGCAATTAAATCGTATTCACCGAAGAGGGCATACAGTTCCTTTATCTCCTTTATTTTTTGAAGCTTCCCGTACACATCATGTTCCTTTGCTGGCATGGTTGTAATCAGAATAAATCCCACGGCCATAGTATGAAGGATATGCAATTATTAATCTTTTCATTGCGCGATATTCCTAACATTTCGTGATATTTTTAAACCCCTTTTCATTTTCTTTTTGGGATGGGAATGAAATGCCCATATTGTGGTGG
>QMSU01000255.1 GCA_003650975.1 Thermoplasmata archaeon | reverse complement strand
ATTTCTGGGGTGGAAAAATTTATGGAGTGATGGTTGATGGAGATATACACCTGCTTCATTATAGACCCTCATATTTTAATGATCCTCAAATGAAGAAAAAGTTTGAGAAAAGATTTAAGATGGAGTTGAAACCTCCGGAAACTTGGGATGATTATCTTAAAGTGGCTCAGTTTTTGACAGAGGAAACTCCAGAAGGTATTTATGGTTCTCAGATGGTTGTAAATCCGCCTGCATTTGCATGGGGTTTCTACTTCGATTTAGCAGTTTCAAATGGGGCTAAGTACTTTGATGAAAATATGAATCCTCTTATTGCATCTGATGAAGCTATTGAAGCTCTTGAAATGTGGAAAGAGGTTATTAGGTGGTCCCCACCTGGTGGCGAGAGCATGGGAATTGACGAAACAATTAAAACATGGCAAAATGGAAGTACATTAATGTCTCTATGGTGGATTGATTTAACAGAGTTTACTGCTCAACAGGTACCAAAGATGGCTGATGATCAGGCGTCTACCCTTGTACCAGGCTGGAAGAAAAATGGTAAAGTAGTTCATAGATCATTGATGCTCTACGATAGAATATGCTCCATTCCTTCTAAAATACCACAGGAAAGGAAAGATGCTGCTTTTTACTTTATATATAGATTAAGCCATCAGGACTATAGCGTACATTATGTTGCAGATGAGTATAGTGGTTCAGATCCATTTATGAAGATTCATTATGAGACCCCCGAAGAGTACATTAAACCAGATCCGCTAAGAGGTATTACGGATCAGTGGCCTACAAATGCAGGTATATTTCATAGTCTTGATGTGGCAAAAAATCACCTTGCAGCAGGGCTTGCCAATGTAAAGGTTGGTTATCCACAGTTTAACTGGACTGGCGCAGTAGAGTATGCAGAATCTTTAGGCAGAAACATTGCGAAGGCTGTTACAAAAGAGTTAACCTCAAAACAAGCTCTTGAGAAAACTGCTGACGAGTGGATTAAGATTGTTCAAAAATATGGAATTGATAGTCAGAAAAAACAGTATGCTGTATTTGTAGAAACAGCAAAGAAGATGGGATACTGGTGAGATTTTTATAGCCTTCTCCCTTCAAAATTAGGGAGAAGGCTGATATTATAGTTTAATTCATATGAGATAAAAACAAATCTAAATTAATGGTGAAGTGATATGGGAAAAAAGGAAAAACCTCCTAAAGAAGATCTTGTGGTTGTGAAAAATTCAACACCATTTTTACTTGTTCTACCAGCGCTGATCACATTGGTAGCAATAGTTATTTATCCAATGTTTTGGTCTTTATACTATAGCTTACATCAATATAACCCTATCGTTGGAGCAGCTAAATGGATAGGTCTTGCTAATTATAAATGGCTCTTTACTTCTACGAGATTTTGGAAATCTGTATTGCACCTAGTTTATTACCTTGGTGTAGCAGTTGGTGCAGAAATGATTTTGGCAGTTGTAGTTGCCCTCCTTTTATATGAATTGATTAAAAGTAGAACAGTTCAGCTTATTCTGCTTGTTATATTTATTATACCTATGATGATGCCTCCATCGGTTGTTGGTGTTATATGGAGGTTTATATTGAACCCAATGGGCGGGGTAGTAAATGCAATACTTTATTATGTATTTGGAAAAGAACCTATAAACTGGTTAGGTCCTAAATTAGCTCTTACTTCAGTTATAATTGCAGATATATGGGAATGGACATCCCTACCTCTGATGATAATCTACTCAGGGCGTGTATCTCTTCCTCAGAGTGTATATGAAGCAGCAAGAGTGGATGGGGCAACTCCTTGGATGACATTGACGAGGATCACTCTTCCCATGTTGAGGGAGTTAATCGCTATAGCTTTTATTTTGAGATTCATGGATGCATACAAATATATAGATAAGGTAACTGTTATGACTGCAGGTGGACCAGGAGGGGCTTCTGAGCTTCCATCGTACCTGGGATATTTAATTGGTGTTCAGCAGTTTAATATAGGTGAGGCTACGGCTCTTGTGTGGGTTATTGCTCTTGGTTCTGTATTTATTATCACTGAGTTCATTAAATTTATGAAAAAGGTGCTGTATGCACAGAGAATACATTAAAAGATATGGGGGATAACCTTGAAGGAAAGACATTTAAAAATAGTAAAAATATTAGGATTTATATTTTTAGGATTATTTTTCATTTTTATGATTTTTCCTATTTACTGGGCAATAAATACATCATTCAAAACAATGGCAGAGGTTAATCGTATACCTCCAACTTTCTTACCCAAGAATTTTACAACTATAGCCTATGAAGCCATATTTCATAATAGAATGGCTACGAGATCGATAGTAACGAGTATCATTATATCAATTTCAACCACTTTTTTATCAGTATTATTGGGATCTTTAGCAGGATATGCATTTGCAAGATGGCCAAAACAAGCAGGAGGTGAGAATCTATCGTTCTGGATACTTTCTATTAGGATGTTTCCACCTGTATCGATTATACTTCCAATCTTTTTTATATTTAATTTTTTTGGATTGTTGGATACATATGCATCATTAATAATTACCTATCTTGTGTTTAACTTACCGCTCGCTGTTTGGTTAATGATGATGTTTTTCGGAGATGTACCTGTTGAGCTAGAGGAGGCTTCTTATGTAGATGGGTATAATCCTATTAGAACTTTCTTTAAAGTCACGCTTCCTCTTGTGAAACCTGGACTTGTTTCCGTAATTATTTTGTGCTGGATTTTTGCTTGGAATGAATTTTTATTTGCAAATGTTCTTGTTGGAAGCAGGGTAAAAACATTTCCTATAATAATACCAACTTTTGCACATGGCAGTATGGATTTGTGGAACGAAGTTATGGCGTTTACTTTAATTGTTATTGTACCTCCAATAGTACT
>QMSU01000254.1 GCA_003650975.1 Thermoplasmata archaeon | reverse complement strand
CGAACTCAAATGAAAGCGGAATTTCTTTGAATACCTGTGATAATAATACCATCGTAGGAAATCGTGTAACCAATACCTATGGTAATGCCATCTTTCTCTGGGACTCTTGCTACAATAACATTTCTAGTAATGAAATCAATGAAAATGGTATGGGGATTTTGGTATTATCATACGCAGATCATAATACTGTGTATAGAAACAACGTTGTTAAAAATGATTTTTATGGTATAAGCATTCAAGGAGGCTCTTTCAATGAAATTACACATAATGTTGTTTGTTGGAGCAAATACTGGTGCGGTATATCTCTTGTGAAATCTTGGACACAGAATAATCTCATTGCTGAGAATGAAATCATTGCAAACAACTGGACGGGCATTGATATGGAGGGTGAGGGAAACATCGTACGCAATAACAATATATCCCGTAATGCCGAATACGGCATACGCCTTGGAGGTTTTTTTGGTACCGGCTGTAAACGGAATGTGATAGCAGAAAATAATTTTGCCGACAATGGCATACATGCCACCTTTGACGTAACAATCCTTTCCCTCAACGTGTGGTATGGAAATTACTGGGATAACTGGCATTTTCCCCCACCAAAGCCCATCCATGGCACATGCACCATCCGCATCACATCCCGCTTCAGCGTGAAGCTGCCATGGGTAAATTTTGACTGGCATCCTGCACAGGAACCGTATGAATGGTGGTTGAAATGAAAAGAAAAATGTCTGTTGTTGGTATGGTGGCAATGCTACTGTCTGGTATGGTAATGGCACCAGCGACATATGGGAATGCCAGTGGTAGCAATTTTTCTCGTTCTGAATATGATACTATACCTGTAATAATCAGGATTTTCGGTTTCGATGGAATAGACGAAATCAGAATAGAGATGAGCATGGCAGAGGCTGAAAGACTGGCCGGCTTAGAGAAAGAAGACTCCTATACGGTGGTGGAAGAGATGCACCAGTTTGGTTTGCTCGGTGAAATGAGCATTGAAGATGCATTATCCCTAGTAAACGGTGATTATCAAAGGCAGCATGTTGTATTTCCCAGGGTGGATGGTGGTTTGTTTAACGTGTTATGTTCAGTTAATTTCAGCGGCAGCTGCATGATGCTCCCGGTTTTTCCCTTTAGATGCATGTTCCATTTGCTGGCTGTGATGAATTATTTAATATCTCTCGGTATACCGCCGTCCCTGTTATTGCCTTTGTGGATACCGCTGTTTCTGTCATACCTGCTGTTTTTACCTGTTGATATTGTAGCTGAGTTCGTGGGACTGTATGTACCTGTGAAACCACCTCTATTCCGCGGGTTTTTGATAGGAAACGAGCTGTACATGAAGACCTCAGGGTTGTTTGGTGTAAGGGAGACATGTGGAAATTATACCACCGTATTCCGTGTGAGAGGATTCACAGGCATATGGATTACCAATATGCTCACCCACCACTCGTGGGGCAGGGGATTTGCGCTTTCCATCTGCCAGTGGCAATAGGTTTTGATATGGGCCACGGCTGTGCAACTCTGTATCCATGGCCTAATCAATCAGATGCTCCAGAATGTAATCATGCACCTGGTCGTTGATGGCAATGAGTGAGATATGGTCCTCCTCGCCCAGCGGCCACGCCTTCCCCTCGAGAAGGAGGAATGGCTTTCCTTCAAGATAGGGACTTTCCGCAGGGACGAGCCCGTCGGAGGAATGGGGGATGCCGTCCCCGTCAAAATCCACAGGAGTATCACCGAATATGATGCCTATGTCACCTCCCACGCCGTAGTAGTCCACCAGATCGGTGCCGCGGTATCCCATTGCAGAAAGGAAGGGCGCTCCATATACCATGTCGGCCACCTGCCCGCTCCACCAGGGGAAATAGGCATACTTGATTATCTTCCTCAGAAAGCTCTCGTTTATGTTTGGCGGTACCCCGTGACACGGTGTGCCCACGGCGATGAGGTCGTCTATCTGGAATGGCCCCACTGTGATGTCCGCGTCGCCATCTCCATACCACGGTTTTCCGGTACCGTTCCAGCTCTTGTTCCAGTAGTCCGTGTCCGCCCCGTACTGTTCCGCCATGAATCGGGAGACAAGTCCTCCCATGCTGTGGGCCACAATATCGATGGTCTGATTGGGGGGATACCCGTTCATCACAAGCGCCTCCTGTATGTCCTCACACACCCGCGCCGCTATCCAGGGGATGTGGTGCTCCTCGAACCATTCCGGCTGGTAGGTGAGCCACTGTATGCCCGGTTTTGTCACGTCAAAATCGAGGACGGTGAAGTGGTGTGCCTGCAATTTTTTCGTCAGATTCCACCATGTGTAATTTATCAATGCATCACTTATTGAGCCACTCCACCCGTGAATGAGCACCACCGGAAAGTCGCCGGGTTTCTCCGGCATCATCTCGAAGGATAGGCTGGCGGAACAGCCGTCGTAATCCCTCTCGCCCGAGAGATTCTGTTCATACACCGCCTCCGCCCGCACCGTCGCATTTACATCCATATTCGAATAGAAAAATGGCAGTGTCGCAATCCCTCTGCTGTCTGTTGTGCTTTCCCTTTCCATGATCTCAGCATCCCCGACGAAAAAATGCCAGACAACCGGTGCGCCGCCCAGCGGGAGCCAGTCGCTTCCCTGCTCCGCATAGAGCTGGGCTCTCAGCATGTTCACCTCCCCGGAGATGATGCGCTCCCTCTCCTTTTCGACGGTTATCATGGTGGAGTACAGCAATGGATATACGGTTGCCTCTGCGGTTGCCTGATAGGAAGTGCCGTCAATGAGTGCTGCGGCAACTATGGTCACCCGTTGTTCCAGTGCATCGATGTCCTCGGGGGAATAGTAGATGACGGTGAGCCGTCCGTTCCCATCGGTGAGAGAACTGTTTTTTGAAAGGATG
>QMSU01000253.1 GCA_003650975.1 Thermoplasmata archaeon | reverse complement strand
AACTCCTTTAACAGAATTTTGGACATGGGTAAAAATGGGTTCTCCTGAACTTGTTAACTTTTTGAGGTATGGTTTAATAATTTACGATACTGGTTTTATTAAACCTGTGCAAAGAATGCTCCAAATGGGTTTGATCCCACCTAGCGAAGAAACGATAAACCTAAAGGCAAAAGCCGCTGAAGCAAGGTACAAAAAAGTTAAAATAGATATGAAATCCATGATTTTTGAGTTAAGATACTCTGCTACTGATGCGTGCCAAGCGGTTATAATGCACTATTATAAAGCACAACCAGATCAGAAAAAAATACCAGAGTTTTTAGAAAAACTAGTAAAAGAAGGAAAACTTGAGAAAGAATACATAGGTAAGTTTAAAGAGCTTGATAAACTATGGAAGGATATAGACCATAAAGTGATAAAGGAAGTTGAAACTTCTCATCTAGAAAAGGCATTAAAACTCTCAAAAGAAATAATCGATAGAATGAAAAAGCTTTTGCCAAAAGAAATAACCGGAGATTAATATGGCAAAAAAGAAGAAAAAGAAGAAGGAAGAAGCGGAAACTAAGGAAAAAAGACTTGAAGAAGTTAAGGAATTTGCAAAAAAAGTTCTTGAGAAATATGGAAAGTATGTGAAATGTATAGTAATGATGGGAAGCGTAGCAAGGGAAGAATTCAAACCAAAGAGCGACATAGATGTTTTTGTTGTTTTAGATGATACTTCTTTCAAACTCACACCAGAATTGCAAGAGAAAATTGATGAAGATATGGAAAAAATTGCAAAGAAGATTTCTGATAAAATTTCTGTTCAGCCTAGCTATAGTTTAACAGAGTTTTGGGATTATGCTCGTGTATGTCATCCAATAATTTATAATTTTATTAAAGAGGGAGTTCCGATTTATGATACAGGTTTTTTCGCTCCCATAAAAAAACTATTAGAAATGGGTAGAATACCTGCAACCAGAGAAGCCATAGAAAGTTACATGGAAGGTGCACCGAAAAAGCTCATGCGTGCAAAAACTGTAAAGCTACTAATGCTTGCTGAAGATTGTTACTATGCTATGCTTAACACAGCACAAGCAGTTTTGATGTTTATGGGATTAGCACCTCCTGTCCCCTCGAAAGCTTACGAAGATGTAAAAAAGTTTTTAGTTGAACCAGGAATTCTTGAACCTGAGTATGCAGAATGGTTAAAAGAGATAATAGAAATAAGAAAGAAAATTGAACACAAAGAATTAATGGATGTAAGCGGAGCTTTTGTGGACGAATGGATCGATAAAGCAGAAAAATTTGTAAACAAAATGTTTAGCTTGCTCAATGCTTTAGAAATAAGAAAAAGAGAAAAAATTTTGGAAAGAACACATGAAGTTTTGCACAAGGCTGCGATAACTGCTTTAAAAACTTTAAAGAAAATGCCAGAGAAAAAAGAAGAAGTTCCTTTAGCTTTTAAAAAAGAGTTTATAGATAAAAAGCTTATAGAAAGCTATTACTGGGATATCTGGAAGAGAATTGAGGAACTAAAGAAAAAAGCAGATGAGAAAAAAATTACTGAGATTCCTGATAAAGAAGTTTACGAGATGAGAGAATACGTGAGAAAACTAATTCGCGATCTAGCTAGAGTTTTAAAAGAAAAAGAGAAGAAAGAAAAGAAAAAATGATTATTTCTTAGTCATTTCAAGGATTATTAATCCTGTTTTCAAGTTTTTTAATTCTCTCTTACTCAACCTTCTTTTCTTCGCTTTTTTAGAAATTATTCCAGAATTCCCAAAAGGATCTTTTAATATTAAAGTAAATCCTAATTTTCCATTTCTCATCTTTTCTACTTTAGCTAACAACTCTTTCACTTTTCTTAGCTTTTTTACCTTTTGAGTTTTAAGTTGAAACTTTAGAACTTTTTCTATTCTTTCTAAAATTCCCTCAATATTTGTAATAAATCCTTGAGCATGAGTTCCAGGTTCTATTTTAATTCCCAATTCAGGGATTATAATCGTTCCGGAAGAAGACCTAATAACTTTTGTGTTCAAATCTTCTTCGCATTCAACTCTTATTTTATAACTTAAAGGTTCTTTTATTTCAACTGTAAAAACATCTGCATGCTTAAATTTACAATTTTCACATCTGGTAGTTAAAATTATTATTTTTCCGAAGTAAGGAATTTCTTCTGTTCTCATAGAGAGCAATAGACTTTGCTTCTTGCAAACAGGGCAAATAGCTAGTTCCATATTCAAATTTTAGTCAACCTATTATGAATTTTTAATATATTGAAGAAGTTTTGGAAAGGCTTTTGAAGACTTTTTGTTTAAAGAATAAAAAAACTTTTTCATTGGAGTTATCTCTTTCTCTGCAACGTTCCAGATGTAATTTTTTATCGTTGTTTTAACAATTTCAATTTTTTTAGAGTTAGGTTTTCATCATAAAAAGGAAGAAGCTGAGTATAACTCTCATCTGTATCTATGAGAAATGTTATGCTTTTTCCCCTTTCCAATTTACTATCTTTTTTTAAATATATCTGTAAGGTACGAGGTATTTCCATTAAGCATCCAGGAATTACTTCAGTAGATACGATTCTTATTTTTTTCTCCCATCCGATTTTCTTTAATTCTGAAGAAAAATTACCTTCTCTAAATATAGAAATAACTTCAAGACCACTTAACTCTCTAGGAAGAGAAATCCCTAAATACATATATCTATTTAAGTTTCAAACACATTTAACTTCTTCTTAAATAAGTTAACAGAACCCTAAAGAAAAGATTTTTAATTTAATAGGATATGAGAAGAAGTATAAAAAGAGAGTATGATAATCTATACACTTGGTCATTCAACTCGAAACTTTGGAGAATTTTTAGAGATTTTAAAAAATTTTAAAATTGAACTAATAATAGATGTAAGAAGATTT
>QMSU01000252.1 GCA_003650975.1 Thermoplasmata archaeon | reverse complement strand
GTTATCGCTGCATTTTGGGTAATGGATGCGGCAGGAAAAATTAAAAAAGGACAATAGTAAACTAAATATATGCAATCGTTATTAAATTATGAGAGGTTTAAGATGTCAAAGTATAGTACCATCTCGATACCAAAAGAGCTGCATGAGGAGATTGAGGTTCTCATAAAGAAAAACCCTGGCCTTGGCTATACCAGCGTCGCCGAGCTCTGCAAGGAGGCAATACGGCTTCGATTATCCGAGATTAAAATGGAGCAGCAAGAAGGGTACATCAGCCAGTCAGAGGTGGAAGAACTGCTCATGCTCATGGACAAAAAACTCCGAAAACGATGACCATGAAGATACAGATAACTATTGAGGGGGAGGATTTTGAGGAACTGATAAAGGAAGTGAGTACTCTTCTGGAGAACAATCGAGAGGAACTAAAGAACGTATTGAGGCTTCTGGCAAAGGAAGCAATTGATGTGATTGAAGAGAGTGCCATTCTGGACAGAGGAGCGGAACTCTACATAAAACTCAACAGGGCAATAAATTACAAATACAGGGAAAAAAAGTAACATGCTTGCCCAGTGTGCCGCCGATTTTCACGGAAGAAAGGATCGTTATAATCGATTTATAAAGGCGTATGAAGATCGTAGTCCTGATGTGATTTTTCTGGCAGGGGATATGGGGCATGCAGAACCGGACATATTTGAAAGCATCGAGGTGCCCATCTACGCAGTGCACGGAAATATTGACGGAACCCTTGAACATCTCAGGGGCAAAATCACATTCATTGACGGAAAAAACATTGAATACCGGGGATATATGATTCTGGGGGTGGGGAACACATATCCCGGGAGGATATCCGAAAGAATAGATGTGATTCTTTCCCATATCCCTCCCTTTGGCATAATGGACCGTGCATTTTTTGGCATGCATATTGGAAGCAAATGGCTGCGGGAAATGGTTGCAGAATCAAAACCACAGTACGTGATATGCGGGCATGTGCATGAGGATGCGGGATATGAATATATCGATGATACCTGTGTGATCAACTGCAGCGTGGGGAAAAGGGGCACATGCACATTTGTGGACTTTACTCACGGTACCGTTGAGATGGTTGGCTATAAATGATGTCTTATTTTTACCGCCTCTCCAGTTTTACTCTCCCGCATCTCCTCCGCATTCATCCGGGCAACACCCACACCCCGTACCTCACCCTGATGAAACACCACCACCTCATCTCCTGAACGTATCTTTTCATCGGCATCCTTCACACCCACCGCAAAAATGCTTCCCTTCGGGATAAAATCATCTATTTCCACCCAGTAATATCTCCCGAGCTTCTCACCGCCTGGAAGCGTGAGCGAGAACATACCTCTCTTCTGAGAAAAACACGCGAGCTGTCGTCCCTGCTGATAGAGTTTGTAGTCCGGGAACTTCCCCTTCACCGCACACCCATCGAGCAGCAATTCCGCGGCTTCGCCGAACTGATATTGCAGCATGGCACGCACGTTGTCCCTCCTCCGCTGTGTATGCCTGACTGCCTCAATATCCTCTGCACGTTTCACGGCTTTCTCAAGCATCTCAAGGGAAGCATCAGATGTGGGATGCTCCCTGCAGGTATGTATCACCTCACCCTCAAGGGAAAGCGGCAGTGCCGAAGGAAGGTGGTTGATAATCATTTCATAATGGTTTACCGCAAGATAATCGTGCAAAAGATGGTCAATCATTTCCACCTCTTCCTTGCTCCACTCTCCTGTCACTGAGATGTCATAGTGGGCAGCGGGATAGATGTTCTCCAGTTCCCGGGGGACAAGGCCGAGCGGGGATGTGACAATAACCTCATGAATGATATTCCTCTGGGGGCATGAGGCAATGATACGTTTAAACCGCTGATGTGATTTTGAGCGGGAGTAGGGCTTTCTGGCGGAGCAGGGAAGCAGAAGCAGCACCTTTGCACATGCCGGTTTTCGGTAGCGGGATATGACCCGCTCCCGGAATCGCCGGATATCCGGCCTCTCAAGCGACCAGCACGAAACGCGCACCGTGTTGCCTGTCACCGGATACCTTTTTTCCTGAAACGAGTGATATTCCCGGTCAAAAATTCTGAAAATGGAGGCAAAGTGAGGATTGAAATGGGCCTTTGCCTCAGCATATTCTCGCAGCATCCTCTTTCTTATTGCCTGTCGTATTGCCACCAACTCGCTCCTCATGACCTCATAGTTGTGCATGAGCAGGTCATGGTAGTCGTGTATGCCCTCCCTGCAGTATGGACACCTGCAGGGATACTCCTCCATTGTGCTGGCATCATACTCTCCCTCAGGGGTGAGATACCGGTTTTTCCGTGTTTTCTGTACCACCGCAATGGAATCGAATATGTCTATGCCGGCATAGGAAAGAATTGCCATGTTCAGCGGGGTGGCTATCCCGGGAGCATACAGGGGGGCATATCCAATGTTATTTCTGATATTCACCACTGAATCAACAAAGATACGCGGATTTGAGAACACCTCCCGTGCCTGTGCCATGACATACATATCGGCCTTCTTGACCTGCCACCGTGCCGAAACGATGCTGATGTTGGTGAAGAATCCCTTGCTCAGCGCAAAACTCCTCTCGTGTATTTCTTCCGGAAATGAGTGGGGATAGATGAGTGCAGGGGGGATGCACACCTCGCATTCCTCTGGATAAAAAAAGGTTCCACCGCCTCCAATGTTCTCTCCCAGTTTCACCTCAGCAAAGGCAGGTGCCGGAATACGTGGCGATGAATACCATAAAATTGCGGGGATGATGATGATGGTTTTCCCCTTTATTTCAAGTTCCCCCAGCCGTGTATTTCCATCCCTGATTTTCGCTTCAAATCGCACATGAATGTATCTACTGATGATTAATTAACTTTTCATCAGGGTTTG
>QMSU01000251.1 GCA_003650975.1 Thermoplasmata archaeon | reverse complement strand
TATAAATAAGCTATAGCATCTGCTGCATGTGAAGGTTTTTCAATATGATGTGAAACGGTTCTGCATCCTGGCTGTAAAACAGGTGGCTTGCACATTTTGAATCACCGGAACCAAAATGAGGGATGAAGGAAAAACCATTCTCAAGAAAGGTTGCTGCGATTTCCTCCTCCTCTTTTTGGATGCTCTCTCTGAAGAATACCGCAGTGAGCTGTGCGTGCGCCAGCAGATGATCGATGTGCCATCGCATCCTTTTCTCCTTTCTTTTGTGCCGTTCAACTCTTTTTTCTATGCCGTTCATGGCCGAACCGACATAGGCATAGTATCCTGCAGCAAAATAAATCTCTCCCAGTGAGCCTATGCAGATGTGTCGATTCTCTGGCATATGCAGGAGGAGTACGTAACTTCCCTTCATGAAAAGAGCGCGCTCACATCCATATTACTCATTTTTTCCGTGGCATATATCCAGCCATCCCGTATCTCTATGTATCCCTCTGCCTCATATGCCCTGAAAATTTCATCCATGACATCCATCTCATTTCTCAGTTCTTTCTCAAAGGATTTCATGTTCAGCCGCCCTCTCTTTTTCAGACTCACAAACAGGAGAAAAATCATCACCATCACAATATCCTTTGCCAGCAGTTCCTCGGCAACGGCATCCTCCACCTCATCCATTTCCTCCGCCATGCGCCAGCCAAAAAGGATGAGCCCGTCCGTTACCAGTTTCCCCGTCCACGTGAGCATGTAAAAATTATCCTCTTTTTTGATGAAGTTCACTTCCTGAAGCGCCGCGAGGGCCCTGTTGAAGGTTGCGGTGGAGAGCCCGGTGAGTTCCTGCAGCTCCTTCCACCGTATCTTCTCTTCCTCGCGTATGGTCATCAGAATTTTGAGGGCGTTTTGTCTGAGAAGCTTGAAAATTTTATAGATAACGTTCTGTGTCCCTTCTTCACTCATCATATGGGTAACGAACTCACTTTAATAAGATTATCCATGGTGGAGACTATTCGTATTCCACCGGAGGCAGATCGCCATCCGCCACACAGGCTGCCCATGCCACGCTTCGTCTCACCACCCACCAGTTGTAATCCTCCGGCAGAAATTCTCTGTCCTTCCAGTGAAAGAGTCCCTTGTGAAGCATCATGTTGCATGATGTATCTTTTTCGTAAAGGGAGCCGCCCTTCCAGACAGGGTGCTCCGGGTGATTGCCGAATACCACCACCCTTCCCTCACCGTACGTGCATGCCATTGCGGCGGGCTTTCCGGCAATATGGGTTTCGATGATGATGTTTTCCATGTCCCAGAAATCCAGTGGCTCTTTGAAATGCAGGCCATCGTATCTCCATGCATGAATCGACGTGCTTTTGTTGCCGTAGGGACCCGAAATATTCTCATCGGGATACCATGCCAGAACCGTGACATTTTCTGCAACCGGTATGAGGGCGGGACCGGCAACCCATCTGATGAGCCGCCTATCGTTTTCACAGCCGTGAAAAATGGGATGACCCCCGTTTATTCTGCAATTCTGACATATTCCCGTGCCGTCAATTGAGAGATTGTACCATACATAGGCGGAAAATCCAACCCGCGCCGGATTTTTCCAGACAAGCGTGGAGGCAACGGGGTCGGCCATATCCTGATACGATAAAGCGGGCACCAGCCCGAGAGCTGAGCGATTCATGAACCATTCCCATGCGGTCCAGTGGTTCCATCCACGTGATTCCGGGGGAAGCAGGCCGGATGATGCCACATTCGCCCCTCCGCATGTGCCAAAATATCCTCCTCCAGCGGCAACAAATGAGCGTATTTCTTGCTTCCATCGCGAAAGCGAGGGAGAATCTGCGATGCGCCAGAATTCCTTTCCAATACCGGGGATGACAAGCACATCAAATTCACTGAGTTTTCCTGATGCAACATCGAAGTCAGAGAGCCATTCTGTATGAAACTCGTATGTGGTGTTGCACTGCCAGGTATACCCACTCAGTATTTCCTCCATCTCCGGAGGGGAAGTGAAGCTCGGGATGAAGGAATCAAGCAGTGCCACCCGTATGATTGTCTTGCCAGAATTTGAAGAAGATATGACATGCGGTACCATTAGGGCCAGTATGATGAAAAGAGAGAGTACTTTTTTTATCATTAGCACTACATCAGTTTCTCATTAAAATATCTTTAGAAAAGCTTTTAAATAAACATTCATTATATTAACGTTCATAATTTGAACGTTCATGATGAGGATGAAAATGAAAATACTCCTTGTTCAGGCGGATAGAGATGCAGGAACCTTCAATACACTCACTGCAGCGTTTTTCATTCCCTCCATTGCACTGGAACAGGTGGCAGCGTGCACTCCTCAAGGGCATGAAATCACAATGGTCAATGAGTGGTATGGAAAAGTCGATACCGGTATTGACTGCGATATTGTGGGAATATCCGCCTTCACCAAGGATGCATTCCGCGCCTACACCATAGCGGATGAATTCAGGGCAAGGGGGATACCCGTTGTTCTCGGCGGCTACCATCCCACCGCCATGCCGCAGGAGGCGAAGCAGCATGCGGATGCAGTGGTGATGGGGGAGGCGGAAGTTGCATGGCCGAAGCTGCTGGAGGATGTGGAAAAGGGGAGATTGAAGGAATTCTACGGGGGAAAGAAGGTGGACGGGGGGACTATACCTCCTGCAAGAAGGGATCTGAATGGATATCATTCATTTTTTGCTGCGATTCAGGCAACAAGGGGTTGTCCGTATAAATGCGAGTTCTGTCAGATGACAGGATTTGGAGATACGCTGCATAGAAAAAGAAATGTGGCGGAGGTGGTGTGAGAAATCGGGCGCATACCCCACAGAATATTCTGGTTCCATGACGCATCCCTCACCATCAACCCCCGTTACACCAAAATCCTGTTCAGGGAAATGATTGAAAG
>QMSU01000250.1 GCA_003650975.1 Thermoplasmata archaeon | reverse complement strand
TGATGATTGCATATGGCATGCTCACGGGAGAAATCGAAGAAGATGATTATGTGGTAAGGGCACTTCAGAAATGCACCCTCTGCAGACGGTGCGAGGAAGATTGCCCGTCGCTCATAAAGATTGCGGAGATCATACAGGCGGCACGGCATGATCTGAAACATATGCTGCCACCCCACGAGAAGTTGCTTGCCAATATCGAGCAACATGACAACATTCTCGGAGAGAACAATTTTGAAAAGGATGGCGGGAATACCGCATTTTTCATGGGTTGCCTGACAAACAAAGAAATGAAGGACGCGGTGGTGTCACTGTTCGACAAGCTCGGCATTGATGTCACAATCATCGGAGGATGCTGCGGTCATCCCGCGGAGAAAATTGGAAGAACGGTTGAGGTGAAGGCGCGGGAGAAACTGAGGGAAAAGGAAATAGACCGGCTGATTTTCTCGTGCCCCAACGGAATGTGTGCCTTTTCCGCACACAATCCGGTGCATATAAGCCAGTTCCTCATCACCCGGGACGTTGCGTTCAGAAAGGGAAACGAAACTTACATCTACCATGACCCGGCATTTCTTGGGAGGCATCTCGGCATATATGAAGAACCGAGAAAAATCATAAAGAGAATAGGCAATCTGGTTGAATTCAATGAAAACAGGGAGCTTGCGAGATGGTGCGGAGGTGAAATCGAGTTCGTGAGTGCTTTTCCCGAAGAAGCGGAAGAACTTGCTCTGCATCTCGTAAGAGAGGCAAAAGAAAAGAATGCCACCATCGTGACCGCATCACCACACTGCTACCACCACCTGAAGGAATACGGGGATGTGATAGATTTGCTTCAGCTGGTGGAGGAGCATATCAGTTGATTGAGATTATTCGACCGACTTATGAATTCACGGGGGTTTTGAGATAACTGGGGTAGAAGCACTAATTCTGGCGCAATGACGCTTTTGAATAAAGAATGAGTGTGCGGCATGTAATGGGAGCGAGTTATATAAATACAGTTACAATTTAACAACCATGAAGAATAAAAGAGATGCTTTAATCGCCATAGGTAGCAGTTTGATGTTTATTTCAGTTATTCTACTCTTCTCTTTAGGATTTATTAGTCTCGGAACATCTCTTGAAAAAGATAAACCTTGGGGGATAGCGGGGAGTTTTTTCTCTTTGTCTGGTGGTGTTTGTGGACTATTGGCGGGTATCTTAATACATGAGCAAAAGGGCTATCCATACGCCATATTTGGAGTTGTTATGACCATTATTGGAGGCTTTTTCTTGGGTGAAACATTCACAGGCATTGTGGAAATAACCACATTTTTCATATTTGGCTTTCCAATAATGATATTATCACTAATTGCATTGATACTGACAATAAAAAGAAAGGGGAAGTTTAGTTAAAGTTATCAATCCTGCCCAACTCAGTGTATTCGAGGTTTTCTCTTCCATGGAACGACGTGTTTTCACACAAAACTAAATTTTTGCATTTTCATTTCCCATTGTCACCATAACACGCATTTCATTATTGTGCATTGTTCGCGCAGAATTTTTGAGGAATCAGGGAATAATTAAGCTTTAATACCAATTTCATTTTATCCCCATGGCAGTTATCCCTCAAAAGGTGTTTCTGACAAAAGGTGTGGGCCGGCACAGGGACCAGTTGCAATCCTTTGAGCTTGCACTGCGGAGCGCCGGAATCCAGCATTGCAATCTGGTGAACGTCTCGAGCATTCTCCCCCCGAATTGCAAAATCATTTCTTCAGAAGCGGGGAAAAAGCTGTTGAAACCGGGGCAAATCACCTTCGTGGTGCTGGCAAAAAATGCCACCAACGAACCGAATCGGCTGGTGTCCGCTGCCATCGGCATAGCGGTACCAAAGGACCGCAGCTTTTATGGCTATCTTTCCGAGTATCACAGCTTCGGTGAATCGGCAAAAAAAGCGGGAGACTATGCGGAGGATCTTGCGGCAACCATGCTCGCCACCACCCTCGGCATCGAGTTCGACCCTGATAAGGCATGGGATGAAAAAAAGCAGGTATTCCGGATGAGCGGCGAGATTGTGAAGACAAAGAGTATCGCCCAGACTGCACGGGGAAGCATCCATGGACTGTGGACAACGGTGATCGCAGCCGCTGTCTTTATTGTGGAGATGCAATGAAGCGGATATATCCTCATACCAGCCCTTACGGCGCTGCGTTCAATGCAGCCCGCCTCAGTGAGGCATGCACCCTCTACCGGAGAATGGTGGATGATGATGCCACCATATGCCTGACCATGGCTGGGGCGCTCACGCCTGCCGGCCTCGGCGGCGGCATCATTGAGTTGATTCGACGTGGTCTTGTGGACATGATTATTTCCACCGGGGCAAACATGTACCATGACATCCATTTCGCTCTCGACCTTCCAGTATATAAAGGTTCACCTTCTGTGGATGACCGACAGCTGCAGAAGGAAGGCATTGTGAGGATATACGATGTCTTCCTGCCCTTTGACACACTGTTTGAAACGGACCGGTACGTGCAGGAAAACATGGATATTGAAGGCACACACTCGACTGCGGACATCCACCACCATCTCGGCCAACGGTTGCTTGAAAATGCCAAAAGGCCCGAATATTCGATTCTCGCAGCAGCCGCCGAGTTCGATGTCCCCATTTACTGCCCGTCGCCCGGGGATTCCTCCATAGGGATGAACATCGCCTATCTGAGAGCACTGGAGAGACATATTGCCACAGATGTGGAAAGGGATGTTCTTGAAACAGCGGCTATCATCTATTCCAGCACAAAGAGTGGAGTGGTTGTCCTCGGAGGAGGTGCCCCCAAAAACTTCTTCATGCAGACACAGCCCATGCTGAGCCAGATACTCCATCTTCCGGAGAGCGGACATGACTATTTCATTCAGATCACCGCCGATGCACCCCACTGGGG
>QMSU01000249.1 GCA_003650975.1 Thermoplasmata archaeon | reverse complement strand
GGTGGTTCCTCGGTGGTGTTGGACGTCTCATTGAGTGGTGGTTCCTCGGTGGTGTTGGACGTCTCATTGAGTGGTGGTTCCTCGGTGGTGTTGGACGTCTCATTGAGTGGTGGAAGTTCATGAGTGAACTTGCTGATTATCTCAAAGATTTTTTCAAAAACAGGGGAAGAATAGTTCCCGGAATATAAAACTCCAGAAGCACTGCTAACCAAAAGAATTGTTGAAATAATGACCGTAAGTCCCACCTTTGCTTTCATATTGCTATCAATATGTTAACAAAGGGGCCTATATATAATTTACTATTTTGCTATTAATTTGCTAGCAATCTATTTTTCCTTTCTTATTCTTTTTAGTGTGCCGCCGCATACAGGACAGGAGGTTTGGTGTGAGCGGTAACGTTTGCCGCAGGAGCTGCACCGGTATATCCAGTGAACATGCTCCTTGATTCCTTCTTCAAGAATGCTTTCATACTTCACCTGCAGTGAGGTGGCCACATTCTGCATGGCATAGTCATCCGTCAATAAAATTGCATCCAAGTAATGTGCCAGTGCAATCACCTCTATGTCAGTATCTGTCAGTTCCGCACGGTCACCTGTTTTTTCCGCTTCCTGCTCCACCAGTTTGATGGACTCTTTAGGAGGCTCAACCACCTTCATACCGATGCTTTTCATTGATTCCAGTAATCTCCATGAGTGACCCTTCGGTCGTATCTCCTTCAGCACCTTTGGCGAGGTGGCCGTATCACTGCCAAAGAATTTTCCTGAAAGTATGGCAGAGGTGTCCAGCACATATACCATAGAATAGAAAGCCACACGTATTTTATAACAGTATCTCTGCACATCGAAGAACAATGTGATGCATGTGGATCCACATAATGAAGAGGCAAATTCCATGGGTAGTGCTCGCAAGTGATTGCCGATGGAAATTGAGGGAGGACGAGATATATGCATGGCAGCTTCCAGTACGGTAAAAGAAGTTTTTTATAGTATTGTTTCATAAAATTGCATGGAAATCAGAATAGACGGATGGGAGTGCAACCTCACCTTTTCATCGGCCCATTTTCTCGCCGATTATTCAAAATGCTCCCGGCTCCATGGACATACCTATGCGGTGCACACTATAATTGAGGGGGATCTGGTAAATGGCCTGGTAATCGATTTCAGAATCATCAAGGACATACTCAAAAAAATAGCTGAGGAGCTGGATCACAAGGTGATTATACCCACAGAAGGAAAATTCGCCATCAGAAAAAATGGTGACGTGGAAGTATCCTACATGGAAAAACGATATGTATTCCCCAGAGAGGATTGTGTATTTATACCGAGGTATTCATCATCAGCAGAGAATCTTGCATCATACATCCTCGAAAAGGTGCTTGAACACATGAACGCCGATAATATAAAAGGGGTGAAGATAGGCGTGGATGAAGGTCGCGGACAGGGGGCATGGGTACAATGGGAAAGAGAGCAATCTGCCTGATTTCAGGGGGTATGGACAGCGCCGTTGCTGCAGCGGTGGCACGACATGATGGATACAAACTGTATGCACTCACATTCAACTACGGTCAGAGAAATCTGCGGGAGCTGGAGGCAGCAAAGGAAATAGCAAAAAACCTTGGCGCGCATCACAAAATTTTCGAGATGAATCTGCGGCAGATAGGGGGATCTGCATTGACAGATACCATCGAGGTGCCGGAGAGGGCGGAGGGTATACCGGTAACCTATGTTCCTGCGAGAAATACCATATTCCTCTCATGTGCCCTCGCCTATGCGGAAGTGATTGATGCAGAGGCAATCTTCATCGGTGTGAATGCCGTTGATTATTCTGGCTATCCAGATTGCAGGCCGGAATACATACAGGCATTTCAACGCATGGCAAATGTGGCGTTAAAAAGAAGCGTGGAGAAAGGGCCGATACACATAAAAGCACCCCTTCTATACCTATCAAAAGCAGAAATAGTGAAAAGTGGTCTCGAACTGGGTGTACCCTTTGAGAAAACGTGGAGCTGCTACAGGGAAGGAGAAAAGGCGTGCGGGCGGTGTCCCTCCTGCACGCTGCGGCTGGCAGCATTTGAAAAAGCTGGTGTGAGGGATCCAATTGAATATGAACAAAGTGATAGTGGCGATGGTGGTGTTCGCACTTCTTGCGGGCTGCATCAAAATAAATGAGGAAAAGGTCCCGTCCCTCTTCAAAACAGATGAGTTCAGAGTCGGCGACCGGATTACCTATGAACTGTGGGGGAAAATGATGGTGCAAACCGATACGGGTTTTCTCATATATACAAGCAGGGGAATGGCAGAGGTGGAAATAAAAAAGGGCACGGTTGAGGATGGCGCCGGAAATACCGTGGAGGTGGTGGATTTTTACATGTCCACTGATGAGACACCCTATAACCAGACAAGCGAGAAGGAGGCGCTGCCGGTGGCACTTGAGAAGCACGTGTACCGGCTGTATGATGGAGAGGCTGTGGGCGGCATAGTGAAGAGCGTGACCATGCATCATGCCTATAACCGTGAGAGAAAACTTGAGGTGAACTGCCCGCCTATAAATGACATAACAGACGTGTTCCTTCAAAGAGAGCTCAATGCAAGCATGAGCGGAAATTTTGACTACGAAAATATGACCTTTACCTGGATCGCCTCCTATGATAAAAATTTGAAGGCTCTGAGGATAAATGTCACCGCAAACACCTCAATGTCCTATGTGCTGTGGATACGAAACGGGTATCCCTTACCGTATCAGGTGATGTTCAAGAATGATGACGGTACCCGGTCCAATACCTACACCTTCACGCTGAAGAAATTTAAGAGGGGGAGCGGAGAAAGGTTCGGTTTCGGCAGCGTTGCGTATGATTCCGAGAGAGACGTTGCATATTACCGGTGGAAGGATTTTGGCGCACCATGGCATGGGAATGGAAGTAGCCTCAAAATGAATCTGCAGGCTGCAATGGTGAAGGC
>QMSU01000248.1 GCA_003650975.1 Thermoplasmata archaeon | reverse complement strand
ATCAATAACAACCGTTATTACGGCATTTATATGGAGAGTTCCCATCATAATGATGTAACCTATAACACAATAAATAGTACTGGATGGAATGGATATAGCGATCCTGTGTCTGGCATTTATCTTACAGCTTGGGCCTCATATAACAACATAACCAATAATACGGTTACCCATAGTGGCGAGGGATTGTCACTAGGGGGCCATGGTTACGGCATTTACCTCAGGGATTATCCCGGGCTGCAAGATAGCGGTCCACACAACAACACCATAGCGGGTAACAACCTTTCGGAGAATCGCGATTGTGACATGGTCAATAGGCGAAGCCCCGATAATATCTATCTAAACAATACCTTTTCCTCGTATCCCACAACGGCGAATATCACCGCCTATGAAGGCAACTTCACCATTTCCGGTGTTTCCGACCCTCCGGCAATGCCCACCGGCGTTGAAAACATATCCAAATTCCTGGATATCACCACAGAGGATTATATCAATGTGACCATTCACTATGAAGACAGCGACCTTGCCGATGCTTCAAATGAGGGCACCATGGTCATCTGGAAGCACAACAGCAGCGGTCCCTTCAACGGATGGTATTATAACGGCAGCTGGTATGGCGACAGGGGGATCGATACAACTGCCAATGAGATATGGGTGAACATCACCGATTCCGGCAGCATTTTTGCTCCATTGCAGGACACAACTCCCCCATCTTCTAATCTTACTATTCAGGGTCCGTATTGGGACAATGATGGGAATATTGACATCTACTGGAATGCAAGTGACAACGTAAATTTAAGCAGTGTGGAGATATACTGGAATTACAGTTCTGACAATAGTTCATGGGATGGGTGGATGCGTATCCATACTACTACAGTTTCAGGAACTTATGCCGAGGGATATCTAAGTATTATAGATGTCAATGAGGGCTGGTATCGCATTGCTATATGGGCAATTGATGGTGAGGGCAATGCTGAATGGGATAATGCCACGCCAATAACGCCCCCAACTTATAATGAAACTGCCATTGATATCACGTCTCCAGAGACCACAAAATCAGTTGGCACACCGACTTATGGGCCTGACAATGTATGGGTAAATCTATCTACCCCAATAACTCTCTCAGCAACTGATCCAAAGGACAACGCAAGTGGTGTGGCGGCAACGTATTACCGCATCTGGTACAACGGAGGCTGGCACCCGAATGCGACGGATGACTACTACTGCACCAACGAGAACATCACCTTATACAATGGTACCTATTATTATGTATATTATAATGAAACGGTTGACTTTGGACCCATTCATTTCTGCGAGGAATGTGTGCACTACATCGAATTCTTCAGTGTTGACATCGCCGGCAATGAGGAAAACCACACCGTACAGGCCCATTTTGTGGACAATACACCACCCGAGGTAACAAAGGAATATGGTGAACCATTCTACATAGTAGATACTGAAAAATTAGTGGATCAGAAACAAACAAATGATTCTTTGTACTGGCCTTATTTTGCGCTCGGAAATGAAACATCTGGTCCACCACCATTGTATAATGCACAGAGTTTCATGCCCAATGCAACCCATTTGGATGCGGTGTCGTTATATCTCGGCTCACTAAGTGATATGAATTCTCTTGGTGGGGCAACTGTGACGGTAACTATCCTCGACAGCGACTTAAACCTGATTGGGACATCGACACCAGTATATGTGGGGCCAGAGAATCTTACATGGTATCAGTTCCATTTCGATCCTTCGATTACCTTAATTCCAGGGCAAACATATTATATTGCACCAACGGCTGATGCATATCAGTGTGTTTGGTGGATGAGTTCCTTTGATAATTACAGCAGAGGGATGCTTTGGGCTGGTGGAACATCATATACTTCTTATGATTATGCTTTCAAGACAGAATACTACAAACGTTTTATCACCAAGGACACACCCATCTATCTCAATGCCACCGACAGCAGCGACACCATTACCAAACTCAGCCCAGGAGTTCCCATGGTATGGCCATTCTGGGAGGCTAACGGAACCTCATTAGATTGCCACATCTACAACTTTGGTCCTAAAGACGCTACTCTTGTAAACCTATCATATGTAAATCTATCATCTGATATCTCTCTAGAAAATCTCAATTGGAGTAACATGGATGCTATTTCAGGATGGCAGAATCTGGTATCGCCTATTCCCTTGAATGTTGGGGCTACCGCTATTTTATCATCCCTTTCTGTTACTGATGGCGATGCTGCTGTAATTATTCGCTACAACGTTTCTGTTGATGGCGAGGTGGTGGCCCGATTCATCGGCGAGGTGCTCTTGAGCTGGTCAGGTGGTGTGCCCACCATCACGGGGACACGGGTGAACTTTGACGTGCACAACAATCTTACCCATCTGGTAAACAACTTCGAGCTGGAGATAGAAAACATCACCATTGACAACATCACCGACTGGTATGAGGGCTGGGGATGGCCGGCCAATATCACAGAAGAGGGCAACTGGGTGAACATCACATGGATTAATGTGACGGATCCCATCTATCCGTGCAACTGGACACATTTCGGACTGGAGTTCGATGAAGGTGTCAACCAGAGTGTCATCGAGGATATGATCGCCAACTGGACGGTGAAGTGTGCAGTGGGAAGCTATCAGATATGGTATAGGGTGTACAGCACCGCAGCAGGCGCATGGACACCGTGGCAGAGCGGCCCATGGAATGAAAGCGTGATATTCACGCTCGCAGATCTGGGCATTCTTGATAACTGCACACATTACATTGAATATTATGCCATTGATGATTTATATAACAATTACACTGAAGTGTTGAATCAAACCGTATACGTTGATAATACCGCACCCACCATCACCATCACGGTGGGTGATCCGAACTGTTCCAATCCACCCGATGGCTACGATTACTGTGTCACCACAGATACCGTGATAACCATCAATGCAACCGACTATGGATGCT
>QMSU01000247.1 GCA_003650975.1 Thermoplasmata archaeon | reverse complement strand
GGGGTTGGAGACCACCTCGACGTTCTTCACCTGGCCGTCCTCGACGTCCACGAAGGTGTAGTAGGGGCAGCGGCCGAAGTGGTAACTGATCACCCCCTCCAATCCTCGATTATCGTCGCATGAGAAAGCGATACGCATTTTGCTCTCCTTTTATTTTGGTGGGGTAGAGCGCAAGGGCATACCCTGGCGCTCTACCTCCGCTTCACCTCACCAGATATGGATGCCAAAGTAGCTGGTAATGAACTTCAGTGAGACGTACAGAAAGTAAAGGCCAAAGATCAGCTTCAGCGTGGATGGCTTGAAGCGTTTGATGATGCGCGCTCCCACCTGGGCGCCGACGATGGTGCCAGCGGCCAGGAGCAAGCCGGCCATCAGGTTAACATAACCTTGAACAAGTTTGATGAGGCCCCCCACCAGAGCCAGGGGCACCATCACCGCCAGCGACGTTCCCATGGTGATGTAAACCGGTGCACCGAAGAGGTAAATCATCCCCGGCACCAGGGCGTAGCCACCGCCCAGCCCGGCGATGCCTGTGGTGATGCCGACCACGAAGCCGAAGAGGGCCATACCCCAAGCGGCGCCGGGAATGGCGTTTCCCTCCTTTTTGGCAGGCCCTTTGCCCCTAAATCCCTGAATGCCCTCCCAGACCATCCGAATGGCTGGCCACAGGAAGACTACACCCAGGATGAGGCCCAGCAATTTAACATGAGGAGCCACTAAGGTGAAGAGCCAGGAACCCAAGAGCACCCCCAGGATGCCCGCCCCGCCGAGCCAGAGGGAGGCCCTGGTATCCACGTTGCGCCGCACCAGGTGTCCCCAGGCGCCGGAGATAGCGGTGAAGATGACGGCGAATAGGGTAGTTCCCACAGCAATGGGAGCGGGGAAGCCCATCCAGAAATGGATGATAGGCAGCATCACGCTGCACCCTCCGGTGCCGATCAAGCCGCCCAGAAGGCCGGCTAGGAAGCCGACCACCACCAGAATGATCCCAGTTACGATGCTCATTTTTCATTACCTCCTCTTTTCGTTGAGTAATAAAGGATGGATTGGATTTTTAGCCTTTGGCGGCTCACGGCCGCCTTTGCCTTCCGGGTCAGGGAGGACAGGGCATAGGTGTAGGCGTGGGTGTCGGCGGCATGGGAGTGGGCGTCGGAATGGGAGTGGCCGTGCTGGTCGGCGTCGGCGGAGGGGGATACCACTTGAAAGTCCAGGTCTCGCTTTCGCAGAGGACCTCGCCGTCCTGGATCACGACCACCTTCCAGTGATACGTGGCCGAGGGCCATATGGATAGGTTGAGGAAATGCTGCCCCTCGCTCACCTCGTAAACGGCCGCGTCGCGCTCGTCCTCCATCCAGATTTTGAGGCCGAAGCGCTGGCCGGGTCCGAGCTCGCCTTCCCATTGCCACCTGAAGACGACTTCGGCGGAGACAGGGCTGCCGTCCGCCGGGCTGATGAGGAGGGGAGGGTTGGGGGTCGGGGTGGCCGTGGGCGGCACCGGGGTCGGCGTGGGCGTGCTCGTGGGCGGGGGAGTCGGGGTCGCCGTGCTCGTCGGTGCGGGCGTCGAGGTGGGTGTGTTCGTCGGCAGAGGGATAGAGGTCGGCGTGGACGTCGGCGACGGCGTCGGAGGCGCGACGAGCGCCATCGTTGGCGTCTTCGTCGCCGGAGCGGGGGCGATTTCACGAGGAATTGGGGTGGGAGCAGCCGCCGGGCGACAGCCGACGAGCGACGTGCCCAGGAACATGAGCAACGACGCTAAAATGACCCTATTCATGTTCTATCTCCCCCATCACTTTTGTAATCCAACGGGATATCTCACTTTTTGAAGGAACCCTCCCTGCGGAGACCAGTTCACCGTTGATAACCAAGCCGGGGGGCGAATCGCCGACCAAGAAATAGCTCATGGTTCGCTCGTCGGCCACCTTCTCGACAGTCGCCCCTCTCACTCTCAACTCGTCGAGCACTTCCAACACCAGGACCTCAAGCCTCAGGCAATTGCAACAGCCAGTGCCTAAGATTTTGATATCCATAACCCGCCTCCTTCTTCTAACTGGCGCTCAGGGCGACGGCTTCACACCTTTATCCACCACGACTCTCGCCGTCACTCCTCCTCTCCTCGCGGCGGGCCAGGCACTTCGGACAGGAGCAGTGAGGGGGGGTCTTGCTCACCGGCGGGAGGGTGAAAACCCCTCCCTCGCTTTCGACCTTCTCGCGCGCGAATTCTCGAAGGACATCCACTAGGGCGAAGACCCTTTTGTTCTCAACCCGATAATAAACATTCAGCCCCTCCTTGCGGACGGCTACCAGCCCCACGGCGCGTAGGATGGCCAAGTGCTGGGAGACGTAGGCTTGGCGCAGGCCCAGGACAGCGGTGATATGGCAAACGCATTGCTCCTCTTCCCGCAGGATGTCCAGGATGCGCAACCGCACTGGATGGGCCAGAGCCTTTAGCGTCTCTGCCTGCACCTCGTAAGCGCGCATCTCCATGGCTCACATCCTTTCAACTTCACGCTATGCTCCAGAGCGAAGTATATGCAATTTTGCGAATATATTGTAAGCCCAAAAAAAGAATTTGTCAAATTGAGAGAGGCCTTGCGAAGGTTCTGAACCTTCGCAAGGCAGGGCTTGCGTAGCGAAGCCTGGGGAGCTTGAGGGGTGCCCCCTCAACCCGCTCTTTCCCTCCTCAGAGCGGGGCTAGATAGGCCAACGCCCTATACCAAGGACAGGGAGGGGAATATTGGGGGACAGCCCCACCCCCGACCTGCTACGCAGGCCCAAGGCTTCCGCCGAATTGCGATTTAGTGAAATTGGTGTATAATATTTGCAATCAGGAAAGAAGGAGGAGAAAATGAACCCTATTGCATTCCGTTTGGGCCCTTTTGCCGTGCGCTGGTACGGCATCATCCTTGTGGTGGCCGCCCTGGTTGGCTCCTATGTGGCTAGCTTGGAGGCCAAGCGGCGAGGTGAGAACCCCGAT
>QMSU01000246.1 GCA_003650975.1 Thermoplasmata archaeon | reverse complement strand
GCGGCTGTTTCCTATGATCAAGTTCCGATCAATGTATGTTGATGCCGAGGAGCGCATGAAGGAGATTGAGCATTTGAACGAAGCTGAAGGGCCCATATTCAAGATTACGAATGATCCACGGGTCACCCGTGTAGGCCGCTTTTTGCGCCGCAGCAGCCTGGACGAGCTACCCCAGCTCTTCAATGTGCTGCGAGGCGAAATGAGTCTGGTAGGGCCCCGGCCAATGTCCATACGTGACGTGTCCTTGTTTGACAAGGGCATTCAGCGCAAACGCTTCAGCGTCAAGCCGGGCATCACCTGCTTGTGGCAGATATCAGGCCGAAGTAACCTGCCGTTTGACAAATGGCTGGAATTGGATCTTCTCTACATTGAAAATTGGTCACTTTTCCTTGACTTCAAGATTTTGTTGAAAACCATACCCGCTGTTCTGTTCGGTAAGGGCGCGGTTTAATAAGCTGGGAGGCTGGAAGGTAGTGTTTATTCCAAGGAACCACGAACGAAACTGAAAGATGGATTTCAAAAAGAATACATAACTATACACTGTGAATGAAGAACTCCAATTAACCCATGTTATTGATTCAAAAGGATATCTTTCGCTGAAGACCTCAGTTCATTCATGGTAATGATTCAAAAAGTGCACACTTTGCAGTTTAGCCAGAGTACATCTTGTATAGTTCGCAAAATTGTGAGACTAACTTTTGTTTATTAAATTCAAAATATTACGTAATTCTTATGGGACGAAAGCTTTTTCGGCATATGATTTGCTAGTGAGTGAAAAGTGGAATACCGGCAAACAAGTTAAGAATGGAGTCGTTGATATGCAAAGAAAATTGGCGAAAAAAATCAAGCTTGCCTTCACAGTTTTGGCTTTTGTATTGCTGATACCGACGATAGTTGCTGCAGGATTCATTAATTTGCCTAGAGATGCCAACGGCTGGACTGTTTTTACGCCGTCCGATGATACCCGAATTTGCTACATATCCGCCAATGGCAATGATGCAACTGCGAGGTATTATAGCAGAAACGATGCTGCTGTCGGTTCTGACCCGTTTAACCCGGTTGGACCAATTTACGCTTATGCTACATTTGCCGCTGCCCTTGCCAATACCCGTGATGGATATCCAGACTGGATCTTATTCAAACGTGGTGAGACATTTGTGGAATCAGCAGGCTTAGGGAGCGTAAAAAGAAGTGGTAGAAATGCAACTGAGCCTTTTTTAATTGGCTCCTACGGCCCCTCTGGCAATAGCCCTGTGATTATAATTGGGACTTCGAGCAATGGCATTTCCTTAACGGCTACAACTAAGTATTTGGCCGTCATGGGTCTTGATTTCTATTGCAAGGACCGTAATCCACATGACGGTGGATCATTAACTTCAAACGGTGGATCAGGATTCCGTATTTATTTATCAAGTGGCGAATACATAGATGGCTTGCTTATTGAAGGATGCAAATTCCGTTATTTCACGCTAGGCATGTCACTCCAGCGTGCTGACGATGCAGGTGATATTGATATTGAAATCAGACGAAACCTAATTACGGACAGTTATGATACGGACGCACATAGCCAGGGAATTTACAGTTATAGGCTCAACGATGTTATCTTTGAAGAGAATATCCTGATTCATAATGGATGGTATCAACAGCAAAGCCTTGGTGGGGCGAATGAGAAGACTGGTGGCCAAGCAACACAGTTTAATCATAACATATATTGGGCGAGTGCCAAGAATGTCACTATCCGGAGGAATCTTTTTATTGACGGATCAAGCTCTGGAATAAAGCTCACAGGAAAGTATAGAACCAGTTCCACAACAATTAGGGATAATCTTTTTATTGGCAATGAGATAATGATCAGCATAGGAAACAACTACCGAGATCCTCAATATGCGTATAGATTTCCTAATGTAACTATCAGTGATAATGTAGCAACCCATGGTGGCAGATTAAACCCAACCAATAGAGAGTTGGCGTGGGGATTCTGGTTATGTGGGCTTGATGGTGCAGTAATATCAAACAATTTGCTCATAAATGCCGATAATGACGTAACAAATAGTCAAGCCTTGTCAATCAACTCGGATGAATCAAGAAATGTTCAGTGGAGGGGGAATATTATTTACAATTGGGGATTTGGCCAGGGATTGAGGATTTCAGCCGGCAGCGCTGGATCGAGCAATATTTCATTCGTCAATAACAAAATACAGTTGCCAGACATAGAAAATGTGTATCTGATATATGCAGGCTATGACGTAAGAGGTGAGTGGTCGTTTTCCGGCAACAGATATTATGCTGACAGTCAATCATTTTATCGAAACGGTATCACAACGGATCTATCCGGTTGGAATAGTTGGAGCGGCGACGCCGCCACCTGGTCACAAGTGTCTTTTCTAGACGTCACCCGCGATATTGATACGTATATGCGGTCAATTGGAAAAACAGGCACGATTGACGCTTTTGTTGCCGCATGCAGAAGCCAGGATCGCTACAACTGGAATCAAAACTACCAAGCTGATAAAGTTAATGCCTGGATAAGAGCAGGATTCTTTACGTCTAATACAGGGAACTTAACTCCACCTCCCACCCCCCAAAATCTTAGAATACAAGAGTAGGCCTAAGCATGAATCCTTTCACCTTACCCTTTTCTTCCTAATCAGCATTTTAGTGGCAGACGGCGATTATCAGCCCTTATGGTTGGCGAAATCATACCGGCTCCAGGTAACGTCTTTGTAGCAGCATGGTGCAGGCCAAATTCAATTCTGTCTTTTCGGGCCAGTCGCCCAATCCTGCGGGTTCGGCCAAAACTATTGCGCCGATTTCAACCGGTCCTTCCCTGAAAAGATTGGCAGTCAGCGGGTCGGCTTGGATCATAGCTGGCTTCGGTATGTCGCAGGCTCTCAGGCTCGCTGGAAATCTAATTCTGACGCGGCTGTTGTTTCCCGAAGCATTTGGGATCATGGCACTTGTTGAGATGGTTATGCGCGG
>QMSU01000245.1 GCA_003650975.1 Thermoplasmata archaeon | reverse complement strand
GGTTTCCTTTGGTCCCACCTGTACGTCCCCGTTCAGTGCATAGTCCAGAAATGCGAAGGTGTAGGGATGGTCGCCGGTGTCCAGCCATCCGCGGGCGGATGAAATCTCCGTGACATACACCTTTAGGTAGCCCTCGTAGCCCAGCACCTCATTGTTGTACACGGCCACGTCAATCTTCATGGTGGCGTTCCCCATCCACATCGCAGAGAGGGAAACATCCATATCAGATACCTGGCGTGCACCGCAGGATATGATGCTCTCGTTGTAGTACCCCTCGGTGGTCTGGGGGTCTCCGCCCACCTCCACCAGATATCCGCCATCAAAATACACCGTGGGGAGATAGTAGGTGTTCAGGTCATCGAGCCTCCCGGATGCATGCACGTTCTCATCATACACCAGCGAGACGTAGTAGAAGGGGTACCACCCGTGTGCATAAATATCCTTCAGTGCCGCATGGGCATACTTGCAGTAGGAGCACCAGGTGGCGGTGGAAAACTCGGCAAAGACGGTGTGTGTGAAATCGGTCTGACTGTTCGCCATCTGCGGGGAAATGGTGGCATCCTCAATCTTCACTGCCGATGCGGGCACCATGATGGCCGCAAGAATCAGCAGACATGCAATTTTATTTCCTTTCATTTTTGCCTCCATCCACAATTAACAATTGTTTTATAAACGTATCCTTGCATTTGCAGGCCATCAGTCCAGAAGATACTTCTTTGCGAGTCCCAGCAGTGCTGGCTTTGTGACCACCTTTTTCACAAGAAAACCTATCTTGGACTGGGTGAGCGCGTAGATGTCCTCGCCCTGGAGAATGTCGGCAAAGAGCTCAAAGTCTTTGTCCTCCAGTTTTTCAAGGAAGTATCGAAGTTTCATCAGCTTTCGTGTCCTCTCGCCATATTCATCAGCCCACATTTTTTCATACCCTGCCAGCATGTCCTTTGACACATCACCCTTCTTCAGCGCCTCGCCTGCCACCTCGGCTGCCATGAGAGATGAGTGCATCGCCCTGGTGATACCGCCACCATGGATGGGATTCACCAGCTGGGCCGCATCGCCGATGAGCATGACACCCTCCGCAACCATCTCGGTGAAATGGGCAACGGGAACGCCTCCCGCATTGATTTCGATGGGCTGCGCACGGGCGAACATCTCGGGGTTGTCCTTTATGAACTTGATGAGGTAGTCGTAGGCACGCATTTTTGCGCCCTTCTCCAGTATGCCCAGCCCCACGTTGGCCGAAAATGCCTTGGGGAATATCCAGGCATAGCCGAGAGGGGCCACCTCCCTTCCGAAGAAGAGGTGAATGTAACGTGCGTCTGCGTTGACGCCTGCCATCTCGAACTGTATGCCGGAGTGGTAGTCGGTGATTTTGTTGACGGTGGCAAGGCCTGCCCACCGTCCCACCTTGCTCTCCACGCCGTCGGCACCGATGACAAGGGGTGTGTCCACCACATCTTCCCCTTCAATGGTCCGTATGTGCACGTGCCAGATGTCCCCGCTGCGTTCCATGCCCAGCGCCTGCGTCTTCACCATGTAGCGGGCACCCTCTTTGATGGCCTCGGAGGCCAGCCATTTCTCGAATACCTTTCTCTCCAGCACGTACCCCTCCATCTGGGGTCCCTCCATCATCACCTTCTTCCCCGACGGCGCATAGAGGGCCGCTCCCTCTATCCTTCCTCCTATGCACTGGGGATGCGGGGTGATGCCGAAATCGTCGAGCCAGTGTTTGGTGACCCCCTCGGCACACCGCTTGGGAGGTCCTATCTCCTGCTTCTTCTCCACCACCAGCACCTCGTGCCCCTGCCGCGCCATTTCCCTTGCCATGAGGCTTCCGGCGGGGCCGGCTCCCACAATCAGACAGTCAACCTTCATGATCTCCCTCCAGTGCCCCCACGGGGCAGAACTTCACACATATTCCACAGTTGATGCACGCAGCGCCTATCTCGAGATGTGTCTCATACAGCGTGATGGCATCAACCGGGCACAGCCCGACACACCCGCCGCAGTAACAGCATTTATCGCGAACCACTCTCACCATGATGATTCCCCCAATCACACTGAAAGATGACGGCCATTTTTATAGTTTTGCCTTATGTTCTCCGCGGAGCCACAAAACCATATGAAGGGGAGTGGTTGCGGGCAATTCATACTCCTGCTGCTTATCGGCACACAATGTCTGCAGGTGCCCGGAGTGTACGCCCATGGGTCACCGGGCACCGGTGTGTTTTTTGTATATTTTTCTCCGGTGTCCTATCCGGAGGACAAGCACACCCCTTCCGGTTTTCACGTATATGATGCGATAGTCCCCTATGCGATATCTGAACATTCCCTTAAACTGTCCCGAGAGAGGGACACCCTTATCTGGATCTGCTCCCAGCTCCTTCTCTATCTGATCGAGTATTCTTTTTGCGACTTTCCTCCCTATCTTCTTCAGATCTTTGCTGACGGATGCCTTGTATTCCACCTTACAGCCCAAGGCGCTCCCTCAGCTCACTTCCAGAAATGATTTCGTCGTCCTTGTCCCTCAATCGCTCCAGGGCTATCAGATAGTCGGCATACTCCTTCAGATATGACTCTATCGCCTTACGGATCACGTACGTTTTGGACCTTTCCAGAGAGGCGGCAAGCTCCTCAATACCCCGCACCACATCATCCGGCAGACGAATCGAAACCGCAGTGGACATGTTCATCACCAGTATAGCAATAACACAATGTGATACTAGTATATCAATATAACGCAATGTATGCAATGGCAGCAATGCACATATCATTTTCTGATGATGCTGTATATGATTTCCACCACCCTGCGGTACTGTGCATCCCTCACTCTACAGATTTTTTTAAAAATTTGTGCCTTGCTTGCGGTGAAAATCATGTTTGCACGGATGTAACTGTCAATCTGAAGGCTTCCGCCCACGGTGTCGTTTTTCCCCAGTTCAACACTGTACTTATCCTTTCGAATTTTCCTGGAGGTGATCTGGCATAAAAG
>QMSU01000244.1 GCA_003650975.1 Thermoplasmata archaeon | reverse complement strand
CCACCCCCTATGTCATTCTTGCATGCCCTTATGAAGATGGTACAGAAGGCAGTTCCAGACATGTTCATCCCATGTGCTCTTTCTCAATCAGATGAACATGTGCATTTTTTATCTTGACAGTGCCGGTAATATTTATGAAAAAATGCTGAAAATGCCACGGGCAAGTGAAAGGGGAGCGAATATTTCTTTTCTTCCACTGCTTTTGGGACCGGGATTTTATCTATTCATCGTCTACTCGATAAAATATTCTTTAACGAAACTTAATAACTCTTTAGGGAATGCTTATATTTCAGGCAGATAATCTTGCTATGAATCATCTGGAGAAACGATTGCGCGAGATATTTTACCTCCCGGAGAGGGAGTGGGAAGAGGTGGACCGCCTCATTTACAGTCTTCCCGATTACCATGCCTATGACAGGGGCGAAATCGAGAAATCCCGGTTGAAGGCCATAAGAGAGGCATTCATTCACCACTATTCAAACAATTTCTTCTATCACAAATACTGCAAGGAAAACGGCGTGTCACCTGACGACATACAGGGCATGGATGACCTGCACAAAATCCCCATGGTTCCCGACCGGTTTTTCAAGGACTACCCGAGCGAGAACCCAAAGGAACTCTATGAATGGCTGTACACCGTTTCCTCGGTGGAAATAGGAAACTATGATTTCACGGGCAAAAAACTCCAGGATTTTCTGGTGTGGGCGGAAAAAAGGCTGGACGGCGTGGTCAACCATTCCTCTGGAACCACAGGTAAATTCAGTTTCATGTTCAGAGATGACATCACCAGCAAAAGGATGTTTTATGCTGCCGATAAAACACTCCTCTTCTCCGTGATCCCTCCCACCGATGATGCCCATTTCATATACCCGGGGCCCACAAAAACCCACCTTACCATAGGAAGATGGATTGCAGAGGGGACACGGGTGTTTGACGATGCACACCGTCACTTTCTGACGGACCGCCCCCTCAGCATTGACATTCTGAGAGTCATGTCCGGGCAGATCAACGGAATGGGGGACAAACTCAAGCTCATGGTCATCAAAAAGGCAATGGACAAGGGACAGCTCAAACTCATCAAACTTCTGCAGGAAATGGACAAACAGAAGAAGCAGGTGTACATGCTTTCCTTCCCGTTCCAGATATATGACCTGATGGAACGGATGGAGGAGGAGGGGGTGCGCCTCAACCTTGGCGAGAGCAACTCTGTGATACTCACGGGAGGCGGATGGAAAATATATGAGCACAAAAAGGTTTCAATAAAGGAATTTGCGGAGAGGGTGGAGGAGTTTTTCGGAATCCCGAAGGGACATTACCGGGACCTCTATGGGATGTCTGAAATGAACGGCCTTGCCCTGGATTGCGAGCATCGATACAAGCACCTTTCTCCATGGATTCATCCGATGGTGCTGGATGAGAACAATGAGCCGGTTGGTTACGGCGAGGAAGGGCGATTTGCATTCCTTGACCCTGCGGCACACAGTTACCCGGGATTCATCATCACCGGGGATAAGGTGCGACTGCTGGAGAGGTGCCCTGAATGTGAAAGGGAAGGGATTATCATAGAGGGCGAAATAAGCAGAATGGTGGGTGCTGAAGCAAAGGGATGCGGCAATTTAATGCGTGATTTAATGGTTGAGGAGATGGGGTGAGCACATGGGATGGTTCTCGGAAATGGTTGATAAGGGGAACATACCGCCACCTGCGCTGATTAAAAATTTCACCAAGACACTGGGTCCTCTCTCATATGCCGTGATGAGAAATCCAGCGACCATTGCAAAGAATATAGATGCATGGAAAATGAGGTTGAAGCGGTCGAGAAAGCCGTGGGCGCACCTTGACGATGAACGCGAATTCGACAGCACGAGGCTTCTTGATGACGAGGACTTTAAGAATCTCCCTCCGGTGCGACAGGAGAAATACCTTCGTCCCACACGCCTGTGTGAATACGATGCCCCCGAAATACGGGCCATGGCAAAAAAACTGGGAGCATATCAGATGAAACCCCTGGAATATGCAAGGAGCATTTTCTATTTCGTCAAAAACCAGAAGTATCTTCAGATGAAGCCAATGGGGGGTGCCATAGGTGTTTTGAAAACAAAGGGAGGAGTGTGTCTCGACCAGATGAGCCTTCTCATCGCACTTGCAAGAGCAGGAGGAATAAAGGCGCGATTCAGACTCTATGCCTTTGCCGCTTCCGAGGAAATGGAAAACGTGTTTCTCATGGACAATCCAATACTGAGGGAAACATATGAAATGCTGGGCTTTCTGGATTCGCTCCATGGATGTGCTGAGCTTTATATCGATGGGGAGTGGCTCCAGCTGGATCCCACATTCTCTGATTACCTGGAGGCGGGAATGGGACTCCCGGTGACCGAATTTGGCGAGGAACCCACATGGAGAACAAGAATACCGGAAAGGGATATCGTCTTTGAGGGCTTTCCCATCCTTTTCAAAAACCTGCTGCTTGGAATGGCGTTCATGCTCCGAGACACCGTGGATAAGGTCAACAAAAAGATGGACGACCTGCGGGAGGAAGGCAGAAAAATCCTGGAGGAGATGGGGAAGGAGGCATATAACGAAAAGAAGAAGAGGAATATGACCATAGACGTACCAACCATAGATGAAGTGAGGGCCTTCCGGAAGAACGGGATGGTGCAGGAAGTGGTGCAGTAATCTAATCCTCTCTCAGCCGGTCATATGCGGCATAGAACGGGAGGTTTATGAGGAAGAAGAGCGAGCCAATGCTCAGCAGATGAAGATAGGGGAATTTGAAGAGCGTATCCGGCGAAAGATGCACACTGAACAGCGCTGAAATGATGGCAATGATGTTGACAACAATCCATAATACAATCAATCCTCTCATGTATTACAAATGGTTGACACTTTAAAAATATGTGCATGTGAAAATGTTTATTATGGCAATGCCCATCTTATAGAAGAACATGTACAACAGGTATGCAGTGATTGTACCCCTCGTGGCACTGGT
>QMSU01000243.1 GCA_003650975.1 Thermoplasmata archaeon | reverse complement strand
TCACGCCATGGCGGGACTGCCCTCCTTACCGTCTTTCACAAGAACATGCGAGAACATGACGTAGAAAGCGGGTAACCTGACAGCCTCTTTTTTACAAACGCAAAAAATAAAATATACAATGATGAATTACCCACAGGGGCCCGTAGGGTAGCTTGGTTTATCCTTGTGGCTTCGGGTAACCCTTTCCATGACGGAAGGGTTAGAAAAAGCCATAGACTCGAGTTCAAATCTCGGCGGGCCCATACTCCTCTCCAGTATCCGAGCGGTTGCTTTTTATAGCAGCGAGTCATTTAGTGACAAATGGCATATTCCACCCGATACGGTAATGGCGCATCTGGTGCGGTGAACGAGCGCATTATGGCGCAGCTGAAGGATATCATACCCGATGGTGTTTCTGATAAAGAATCTGATAGAATTGTGTATTCCAGGGATTACTGGCCCATCTCACTCCGATGGGAACTTGAGGGGTCCATTCCTGCGCTGCCCGACTGCATAGTGTGGCCTGAAACAACCGCACAGGTGGCAGAAATCATAAAACTCGCCAACAGGGAACACATTCCCGTCATACCCTATGGCGGGGGCTCCGGTGTCATGGGCGGCACGGTGCCGGTAATGGGCGGCATTATCATGGACATGAAAAGGATGGATGATGTGGAGGATATCGACGAGAAGGGGCTCATGGTAACGGCGCAGACAGGCATCAACGGCATGAACTTCGAGAGATACCTCAACCGGCACGGATACACGCTGGGGCATATTCCCCAGTCACTCTACTGCTCATCGCTCGGAGGGTGGCTCGCATGCCGCGCCGCCGGGCAGTTTTCCACAAAATACGGCAAAATAGAGGATATGGTGGTGGCGCTGGAGGCGGTGCTCGCCGACGGCACGGTGATACACTCCAAGGCGGTACCCCGCTCGTCCACGGGACCCCAAGTGGAGCGGTTACTGCTGGGCTCCGAGGGGACGCTTGGCATCATCACCGAGGCAATACTGAAGATATGGCCGTATCCTGAAGAACGCGCTCTTCTGTCGTTCGCCTTCGAGGACATTGCCCATGCGCTTGAGGCGGCAAGAGGCATCATGCGGAGAAACGTCTATCCCGCAGTGGTGCGCATATACGATGAAAACGAAACCCTTCGCCACTTTTATGAAACGGAGGAAGCGGAGGGAAAGTGCATGATGGTACTGGTGATGGAGGGGGATCGAAGGCTTGTGGAGCTGGAGAAAAATATTTCCGTTGAGACATGCACGGCCGAGCAGGGAATTTCCTGCGGCGATGGACCCGTTCTTCACTGGCTGGAGAGTCGATTCAACGTGAAGGAGTCGTCGGAATTTGTACCACGCGGATTCATCTTTGATACCGTTGAGGTATCATCCGGGTGGAAACACGCCCTTCATCTCTATGAGACAGTGATTGCCGCAATGCGCGGCGTCGAGGGCGTCGCTGTGGCATCGGGCCATGCCTCCCACTTTTATCCGCAGGGAGTGTGTTTCTACTTTACCTTCGGAGGTGTGCCGCCGAAAAAGAAAACACCCCACGCATTCTATACAGAGGTCTGGGATGCCATCATGCGAGCATGCCTGGAGAGCGACGGTTCCATCAGCCACCATCACGGCATCGGCATCACCCGCGCAAAATGGCTTTCTGAGGAGATGGGCGCACGGTTTGCCGTGCTCGAGAGGATAAAGGCAGCCATTGATCCCAACGGCATCATGAATCCTGGAAAGATGGTGAGAAACCATGATGAGTAGAAAGTACGCATGGGTGAAGGATGCCCTCTCCCACGCATCGCTCTCCACGAAGGTGCGGGCCATGAAGCACTTCATGATGGGAAAGAAGGAATACCTGCCGAAAAGGAAAACCGCGGCTGACATGGACGCGGTGATCAAATGCGCACTGTGCCCCAACATGTGCAAGTTTGACTGCCCCGTCCTCGAGGCGGAGAAGAACGAGGCGGTTTCACCTTCGGGGAAGATGAGAATTGCCCATTTTATTGAGACAGGAAGACTCGAAACCCGTGATGCCGTCGAGCTGATGTACCACTGCTGCACCTGCGATGCATGCCGGGAATGGTGCCCCTTTGATTTTTCTGTGGGTGACCTGCTGAAGGGAGTGAGGAGAGACATTGTCATCTCCCACACCGTGCCGGAGGAAGTTTCCCGGCTGCGCGACCATCTCGAGCAAACCCATACCATGGATGAGCGAACTTATGCACCGGATGGAAGAAAAAATGGCGATATTCTCTATTTCATGGGATGCACCGTGCTTTCCGAGGGCAGGGCAATTGCAGAGGCGATGGATGCCATCTTTCGCGCGGCCGGCGAGGAGTATGCCGTAATGGAGGATGAATGGTGCTGCGGCGCCCCCCTCCACAATCTCGGCTTTTTTGATGAGTTTCACACCTTCGCACGGCATGTGGCGGAGAAAATAGGAGAGAGCGGGTGTCGCACGGTGGTGTGCAGCTGCCCCACCTGCGCCCACACGTTCAAAAACCTCTATCCCGAAACCGGCCACCCTCTCCAGGTGGAGGTGCTGCACGCGACGGAATATATCAGCAGAATGCTTGATGAGGGCATCATCACGCCCGGAAAATTCGAGAGGGAGTGTGTGTACCACGACCCCTGCACCCTTGCACGAAAACTGGGCATCACCGAGGAACCGAGGGCGGTGCTGAAGGGCATCCCTGGTCTCCAGCTCAGAGAACCCCATTTCAGCAGAAACCATACACGGTGCTGCGGGAGGGGAGGGCAGCTCTGGCGGACAAATCCCCGGGTTGCCGAATCAATTACCGAAAAAAGAAGGGAGGAACTGGAAGAGCATGCCGCATGCATCGTCACCGCATGCCCCACCTGCAGGGAGGCGCTGGGCGCACACGGCGAGGTGTATGACGTTTCCGAGATTGTTGCATTGAGCATGGGGGATGGGAATGAATGACCGGAAACTTGCGAGAAAGGCAGCGTCCATCGTGCGAAAGCATGCACGGGACAAACCCGTAC
>QMSU01000242.1 GCA_003650975.1 Thermoplasmata archaeon | reverse complement strand
CGGGAGCTGCAGAATTCCCGGCTGGAGGGACTGCTGGAGGACGTGCTGGACGGCGGCGGGCAGGCACTGGTGTTCGTGAACACGCGGCGTGCATCGCAGACAACGGCGGAGCAGCTTGAGGAAATCACCGCATCCCGCCTCAGCCACGGGGAACGGGAGCGGCTGCGTGAACGTGCGGAACGGATGGTGCATGACGAGGCAAACATCGTGTCGAGGAAACTTGCCCGCTGCATCGCATCGGGTATTGCATTTCATCATGCCGGACTGAGCACACTTCAGCGACGGAGTGTGGAAACCGGCTTCAAACAGGGGCTCATCAAATGCATTGTGGCAACACCCACACTTGCGGCAGGCGTGAATACCCCCGCAAGAATGGTCATCATAAAGAATCTGTGGCGGTACTCCGGCGGAGAGGGGGGGATGCGCCCCATCCCCGTGATGGAAATCAAGCAGATGATGGGACGGGCAGGAAGACCCGGCTATGACAGTGAAGGCGAGGCCATACTCATTGCAAAAAATGAGATGGAGCGGGAACGGCTCTGGAATGACTACCTGCTTGCCGATGTGGAACCGGTGTATTCGAAACTTGCCTCTGAACCCGCACTCCGCATGCACCTGCTTGCACTGGTAGCCACGGAGTTTGCCTCATCCTGGGAGGAAATCATTGACTTTATGAAGAAAACATTTTATGTTCATCAGCTCGGCGTGGTGCCCGAGGAGCGCCTCTGGGAAATGCTTGACTTTCTGGAGAGAAACGAATTTATCGAGGCGCATGGGGAGCGATGGAAGGCAACCCGCTTCGGCCGCAAAACGGCGGCCCTCTATCTCGACCCCCTTTCCGCCCTCACAATGAGAAGGGCACTGGAGGGAAAGAAGGGAACCGCCTTCTCCTATCTTCATGCCATATGTGCCACTCCCGACATGCGGTGCCTGTATCTGCAGAGAAGGGACGGATGGGTGGAGGAGAAACTTGCGGAAGAAACCTTTGTTCTCGATGTTCCTCCCCCGTATGACCCCGCATACGAATGGTTTCTCTCTGAGGTGAAAACGGCGTGCCTGCTGGAGGACTGGATACAGGAGAGAAAGGAGGATGATATCATCACCAAGTACCATGCAGGTCCCGGTGATATCCATGCCAAGGTGGAAACAGCGGAGTGGTTGCTGCATGCCATGCGGGAACTGGCCCGCCTCTTCAATTTCGAGATGGTGCCGTTTCTTTCAAAGCTGGGGATGCGGGTTGCCTATGGATGCAGGGAGGAGCTGCTCACCCTGGTGACACTGAGAGGCATCGGGAGGGTGAGGGCAAGAACTTTATACCGGGCGGGCTTTAAAACCATTTCAATGCTCAGGAAGGCACGGGCGGAAACACTGGCATCGCTTCCCGGAATCGGAATGACAGTGGCAAGGAAAATAAAGGAGCAGGTAGGATGATGGTGATAGGGGCAAAGGGACATCTGGATGTGGAGGATGCACTGGAGAGGGGAAGAACGAAAGGATTCTCCCTTCAGATTCTGGATGCCGGCTGTGTATGCGGAAAGGAGCATCTGGAGGTGGCCCTCGCACATGCCAGACGGGCCTTTGAAGAAAAAAGAAACGTGTCCGAAAGCATGGAGATGGAATTTTTGCGCTATGTATCATGCAGGCGGCAGATACGGGATGCCATTGCATTTGCAGGGGCAAAGGATAGCGGAACGTATGCTTTTGTCTTCTTCAGCGGCACGCAGGAGCAGGCGCAGCGGTTTGTGGAGGAACTGGGACTTGAAATCGACGGGCGCGTACTCGAACCAGCCGAGGAAAAAATAAAGCGGTTTGTGGGCGAGCGGGAACTCTCCACCGTGGACAAATCTTTTTATGTGGATCTGGTATTTGAGAAAATTGCCATGGTTTCCCTCATGAAATAGCCCGGATGGGGTAGCATGGATATCCTTGGGGGCTGCGGACTCCCAAACCCGGGTTCAAATCCCGGTCCGGGCATTACCCACCCACAAAAATCGCTACGTTTAAGTGAGAGATATCATTCACATCATACCCCGCCCTCGTGACCTAGCATGGATATGGTGCCAGCCTCCGGAGCTGGTGACCCGGGTTCGAATGCATGTCTTGCAAGCAAGCCACATTTCCTTGCAAGTGTGCTCGGAAATCCCGGCGGGGGCGCTCCCGCAATTTTTGTTTTTTCACCCGGAGCAACCACCTTACTTTTCTTATGACGGCATGGTTACAATTCCTCCTAGAAAATAGAAAGGTATATCATGCCATGAGCAAGATATACCAGGAGGTGAACATGAAGTATGTAGGGTTGGATATACATAAGGAATTTTGTGTGGCTACGGAAATGGATGAAGAAGGAAACATAATAAGAGACGGGAGAATAGAAACAAGCAGGGAGGCAATAGAGGAGTTCTTTTCTTCTGTAGAGAGTGGAAAAGTAGCGATAGAATCCACTGGAATATGGGATTACATATACGAAATATTGGATGTTCTTGGATTGGAAGTGAAATTGGTTAATCCAGTGAAAGCAAGAGCCATAGCTGCGGCAAAGATAAAGACGGATAAGGTTGATGCTACTATACTTGCCCATCTGTTGAGAAGCAATCTTATACCGGAAGTATATATAGGAAATAGGGAAATGAGAGAACTGAAAAGATTGATTAATGAAAGACTGTTGATGAAGAAGATTGGAAACCAGATAAAGAATAGAATACGTTCTGAATTATTGAGGAGAGGGATAAGGCCAGAAATGAACATATTCACAAAGAAGGGGGAACAATATCTCCGTGCATTGAGAATTAACAGCATAATAAGGGAGTTACGTGTTCTGGAGAGTGTGGAAAAAGAGATTCATTCAATAGATGAGGAATTGCTGGAGTATTATGAAAACAATGAAGATGCACAACTATTGGCCACCATCCCCGGAGTTGGATATTACACAGCGCTCACACTGGCAGCGGTAATAGGAGACATAAACAGATTTCCCTCTTCAGAAAGATTGTCTTCTTACTT
>QMSU01000241.1 GCA_003650975.1 Thermoplasmata archaeon | reverse complement strand
CGCTCTGGGTACTAATGCTGTGGCCACACAGAAGATGATGAAAGCCCGGGCCAATCGAGGGGCCACGGGCGAGAATGCCATCAAGGTCTCGATAAACGAGGCCGACTTCATCCTGGCCCCCATCGGCGTCGTCGTTCCCAATTCGATGATGGGAGAGATCACGCCGGGCATCGCCACCGCGGTGGCCAGTGCCCGGGGCTACAAGCTTCTTATCCCTATCAATCAGCCCCACTTCGAGATCGTGGGCATCGAGTGGAAGGCCCTCACCAAGCAGATCAGCGCCGCTATCGCTACCATCAGGGAGAGGGCTGGCCTGGCCCCTCCGGAGGAGGCGGGCGGTATTTGACAATCCCTCGCTTCTATGGTATTATAATTTTGGGCATGAAGCCGACCGAGATGGTCTGAAGATCGCCTGGGCAGCCCGAAGGCTGAACGCGGCGATCTCATTTTGTCGGGAGGTGAGGGCGATGTGTGAGACAACCGTCTATCTGCTCCGAGAGGGCCGGGAGGAGGAGATCATGCGTGATGTGATGCTCCTGCAACCCGAGGGAGATGCCTTCCTACTGGTCAATCTGCTCGGAGAACAGAAACTGGTGCGAGGAAGCATCAAGAAGATTGACTTTCTGAAGCACACCCTTGTCTTTGAAGAAGCCGAGACGCCGGCATCCCGGTAATCAAGGCGAAGGATATCCTCCCCATCTTGTCATCTTCGAGGTATCCTGCACTACCGGCGAAGGGCTTAAGGCCTGGTTCGATTGGGTGCGGGGGAAAGTGAGGAGCAAGCTCGCCGCCAACCGCTGATGGGCGTTTTCGAGACAACTGAGTAGCTGTTTGAAGGGGCCATGAAGGCCGCAGAGCTGGCTTGAAGCCGGGCGGTCTTCATGGCTCTTTTCAATTCCAAATCCTGGAGGCCAAAGCGCCTCTGGCGGGAAATGCTCTGAAGGGCCACCTTGCCTGCAACGATTTGGGGCGTCAAACAATCAGAGAAAGGAGGTTACGAGATGAAGAAACTTTACTTTATCAGCGTGGGTTTGCTGATCCTCAGCCTACTGACCCTGTTGGCGCTCTCCGCCTGCAGGCCTGCACCCCCTCCTAGGCTGAGAGTGGTCACCACCACCTCGCTCCTGGGCTCCATTGTGGAGAGGGTGGGGAAGGAGAAAGTTGAGGTGACCGTCATCACCGCCCCAGCCACCTGTCCGGGGGAGTACGACGTGAAGCCAAGCCAGATCGAGGCCACGGCAAAGGCCAAACTCTTCTTCATGCACGGCTGGCCGGGCGAAGCCTTTGTGGAGGGGCTGCTGGAGGCGGCCAAAAACCCTGACCTGAGGGTGGAGACTATCAAGCTGAAGGGCAACTGGATGACGCCTCCCATCCAGGCCCAGGGGGTGGAGAGGGTGGCCGCCGTCCTGGGTGAGGTGGATCCCGCCAACAAGGACTTCTATCAAGCCAACGCCGAGGCCTTGTTGAAGAGCATTCAGAGCAAGGGGAAGGAACTTAAGGCCAAGCTCGAGGCCGCGAAGGTGGGGGAGGTCAACGTCATCTGCATGATGTACCAGGCCGGCTTCCTCAAGTGGGCGGGCTTCAACGTGGTCGCCACCTACCCCCGGCCTGCGGACCTCACCCCGGAGAAGGTGAAGGAGCTGGTGGACAAGGGGAGGGAGGCGGGGGTGGCCCTGGTTGTGGACAATCTCCAGAGCGGCCCTGATGCGGGCGTTCAAATGGCCCAGGAGATGGGCGCCGTCCACGTCACCCTCTCCAACTTCCCCGGCGGCTTCGAGGGCACCGAGACCTGGGAGAAGGCCATCGAGAGGAACGTCGAGCTGCTGCTGGAAGCGCTGGGCAAGTAGCAGGTGGCAAGGTGATGAACGACGAGGTCGTGGTGGAGATCGAGGATGCGGTGGTCTCCTACCGCGAGGACGTGGCCCTGCGCGGCGTCTCGCTGAGGGTGAGGAGGGGGGAATTCGTGGGCATCATCGGCCCCAATGGGGCAGGGAAGACCACCCTCCTCACCCTGATCAACGGCCTGGGCAAGCTGCTCCAGGGCCGCGTTCGGGTGCTGGGATATCCCCTCAGCCGGGATAATGCCCGCTGGATCAGGACGCGGGTGGGCTACGTCGCGCAGGTACAGAACATTGACCCCCGCATGCCCATCAACGTGCGCGAGGTGGTGATGATCGGGCGCTACGGACGGCTAGGGCTCTTGCGGAGGCCGAGCAAGGCCGATTGGGCCATCGTGGAGCGGATGATCGAGCTGGTGGGGATGAGCCACCTGGCTGACCGCCCCATCGGACATCTCTCCGGGGGCGAGCAACAGCGCGTGGCCATCGCCCGCGCCCTGGCCCAGGAGCCCGATATCTTCCTGCTGGACGAGCCCACCGCCAACCTCGACTGGCGAGCCCAAAGGGAGATCCTGGAATTGGTCAAGCGCATCCACACCACCCGTGAGCTGACCACCCTCTTCGTCACCCACGACCTTAACACTCTACCCCGGGCCTGCGATCGGGTGGTCTTGATGAAAGATGGCCTCATCCGAGGGGAAGGCCGCCCCGAGGAGGTGCTGCGGGAGGATGTACTGAGCGAGTTGTATGACACGCCCATCCGCATCATCGAGCACGATGGAAGGCGGGTGGTGCTGTCGTAGGAGGTGCACATGGACATTCTCCACTACCGCTTCATGCAAAACGCCATACTGGCCGCACTGCTGGGAGGGGTGGCCTGTTCGACCATCGGCGTCTTCGTGGTGACCATGGGCATCTCCTTCATCGGCACCTGCATCTCCCACGCCGCCTTTGCTGGCGCCCTCCTCGGGATCCTGCTGGGCTTCAACCCCCTGGTGGGTGCCTTCGTCTTCAGCCTGCTGGCAGCGGCGGTCATCGGCCCCCTGGCTGATCGGGGGGAGTTCAACCCCGACACGGCCATCGGCATCATCTTCTCCCTGATGCTGGGCCTGGCCTTTCTCTTCATGGGGCTCATGGTGGGTCCCAAGACCCAGGCCCTGGG
>QMSU01000240.1 GCA_003650975.1 Thermoplasmata archaeon | reverse complement strand
GTATCTGTCTTTTCACCTCTCCCGAAAGCGATGCTATCTCATCTCTGCTTGTGATGACAATGAATTTCCACGGCTGGCTGTTTTCCGCGGAGGGGGCATACCGGCCCGCCATGATGATTTCTTCAATGAGTTCCCTCGAGAGCGGTTCATCGGTATAATCCCGTATGCTCCTTCTTTCCTTTATGCACTTCATTACTTCTTCTTCCATAAATTAAAGAGAAAAGGAGAATAAAAATTTATGGATATTTCAATGAATTTACTATATGAAAAGGGCTCATTTGGCATATGCCATCCCTGCTTACGCAAGGATGAATGTATTTTTATTCTTTTTTAATTATTTCGTGCACTATTCTTTTACTTCTATTAAAGATGCTAGCGAGTTGGCGGATTGTATTATTCCGCTCGCGAAACTTCCGTATCATATCTCGCTCCCATGCAGTAGGTCGAGTATCTTTTGTGACCCTGTTTATTGCCCACGGGAGATTACTTATAATAAGTTCATTATGTGTATTCAAACTGGCGGCACCATCATAATCAATATGTCTCTTGCTCTCGTAATTCAATACATCACGAATACGAACTACCAGCAATGCAATTTCTCGTTTCTGAACCTCAGAAAGATTTTCCCAATACTCTCTTATCCATTCCTTTTGATCCCTTATCCATTCTTCTTCGCTTTTTCCAGTTCCTAAGACTCGACCTTTCATTTTTTGATAATGTACAGATGGCACAAATTCTTTCTTCATTTGATAACCTAAATAAAATTTAATATATAAAGTTTCGTAATACGCAGAATTAGTCAATGATTTTGATTAATCCAATCAGAAAAAACATGAAAATAATCAAGATGAATAAATCGTAGCCTTGGCCGAAAATCTCGTAGACAATCTGGAATGCCTCGTGAATTTTATCATAGATGAAAATGAAAAATGGCCAACCGAGCCCGATTGAAACTGCGACAGATGATTTTTTCATCAAATCAATAATATCTGCTACTTTATAAACTTGTGTGATACAAAACCTCACCCATCGTAGCTAAAAATTTTAATGAAAGTAATGGCTGCAAACATTCCTGTAAATCCATTCGCTCCGTGGCTGCAGATGGGCTGGGGCTTTGTTAACAAAAGCATCGTCAATAATACTGTAGATGTCTTGCTTGACAGGAAGGAAATGCCTGAGAAGCCGGAGGGAGCAATAAAATATATGGAAAATATTTACCGTATAAGGAAGGAGATATGGAATGTGTGAAATGCAACGCCCCACATGAAGAAAAAGTGTTAAGATAACAAAACAAGAGTCAAGGGATTATTCATAAATCCATTTCTCGTCATCCATGGAATAGTCAACAACTTCACCCTCTTTGAACCACAGTGCTATCTCTGTTGCTGCTGTTTCCGGTCCGTCGCTCGCGTGCACGGCATTTCTCCCGATGTGCTGGCAGAAATCTCCCCTGATGGTGCCGGGTGCGGCTTTCTGGGGGTCGGTTGCCCCCACCATGGCCCTCACACGCTCAATGGCATTGATGCCCTCTATCACCATGGCCAGTACGGGTCCGGATGTGATGTATGCAATGAGCCCCTCATAGAACGGTTTTCCACGATGAATTTCATAGTGCTTCTCCGCAAGTTCCCGGGGGACCTTCATGAACTTCATGGCCACGACCTTCAGCCCCGCACGCTCGAAACGGGCCAGTATCTCTCCCATCAACCTGCGCTGCACCCCGTCGGGCTTCACCATTACAAACGTGCGTTCCATGCTCATTCTCCCTTACGGTACAATTTCGTCCATCTGACCCTCTTTGGGTCCCGTTTGAGTTTCAGAAGGTTTTTCTGGCATTTGCTGGAGCAGAAATAGTATACCGTGCCGTCCTTCTTCACATACATGGTGCCGGTGCCTGGTTCGATGTCATTTCCGCAGAATGAACATTTTTTCGCCATTATTTCACGCTCAGTTTCCTTGCCTCTCTCTCTGATTCCCGAAGCATCAAAATGTCACCCATTCTCACCGGGCCCATGACGTTTCTGGTGATGACGCGGTTCTTGTCCTTTCCGTCGAGTACCTTCACCCTTACCTGGGTTACCTCACCGCTCATGCCTGTTTTGCCGATGATCTCCACCACTTCCGCGGGTATGCCTTCTTCCGCCATTTCATCCCTTTAATTCCTGTACCTTTTTCACCACTTCGGTTATGAGCTCCTTTGCCCCTCCTTCCTCTGTGATGGCAACGGAAGCGGAAGCCAGCCCCATGCCAGATGCTCTTCCGAGTTCTTCCCTTGATGGAACATAGGCGTAGGGAATCCCCTTCTCCTCGCAGAGATACGGCATGTGGGCAAGAATCTCTTCCGGCGAAACATCCTCGGCCATCACTACCAGTTTAGCTTCCCCTCGTTCCACTGCCTTGGTTGTCTCGTTGGTTCCCTTTTTAATTTTACCACTATCCCTGGCCTTTTCCAGGGCCTCGTACACCTTCTTGACCAGCTCATCTGGCATCTCAAATCGCACATACATTGGCATAATAATCGCCTCTTATCATTGGCAACATGGAATATGGTACCCGTATATAAAAATGCTGGTCAGTTCAGAAAACCTGCGTTTTCCCGCCTGCATCGGTGCTGTCACTTTTTCAGCAGTGTCCCTATCACATACGGGGAAAGAAGTATGGTGAGAAGAAACAGTGACCATATCCTCCCTTCAAGAATGTTATAGTCGGCAAGCAATCTTTCCCATGAATGCCCCGCAACATAATGCCCAAAGAGAAATTCAAATGCCACGGTCATGCTCAACCAGAGTACGCCGATGAGTATCAAATCCGTCTTTGTATAGGCAACGGGTACGTATCTGAGAAATATAAATACCACCAGGAATGTGTAACATATGGCGATAATTGTGCTCACCACATGTCCTTCCCATTCGCCTATCCTCGGTGCATACACTCCATTTCTTATCACCCCGTTTATGATGGCAAGCACCACGAACAGGAACCAGATTCCCAGCGCCGAAGCC
>QMSU01000239.1 GCA_003650975.1 Thermoplasmata archaeon | reverse complement strand
GGTTGAGTGCGGGCGGTGCATGCATGGCGAGGATACCGCCGTGCTGGCTGATTTTTCCATAAGAAAGGACATAAAGAGAAGGTGGCGGGAATATGAATTCACCCTCCCGAATATCGTCGAGGCAGCAAAGGGAACACTGAAAGGCTCGTGGGCGCTCACCAAAATGGTGATGTGGTGGCTTCTCATCGGTATGCTCATGGCGGCATTTGCCCGTGCCTTCATACCCCACCGGTATTTTATGGAATATATGGGTCCCACCTTTCTGGGACTGGTGATAACGCTCCTCTTTGCCACCATTATCGAGGTGTGCTCGGAGGGAAGCTCCCCCCTTGCCTTTGAGATATTCAACCAGACAGGAGCATTCGGGAACAGCTTCATATTCCTCATGGCAGGGGTGGCGACAGATTATACGGAAATAGGACTCATCTGGCACAACATCGGGAAAAAGGCCGCACTGTGGCTCCCGGTCATCACCGTGCCCCAGATTCTGCTGCTCGGCTACCTGTTCAACGTGCTGCTGTAAAAGAGGAATCCTCACTCACTGTATGCACCGGGGCATTCATTCTCCCGCATCATCGTTTTCATCCTTCATCTTTCCCCGCAGAAGGTCCACCATCTCACGCTGCAGCTCCACCTGCTCCCGCTGGTAGGGGGCAAGGGTTGATTCCTGGACCATCTTCTCTATGAGTGCTTTCACCTCCTTGAATGGGTGCACACCGTGCAGCTCGTAATAGGTGCGTGCCCTGGGTGTCTGCACTTCCTTTCCCCCTCCGGCAAGCCCGAAAAAGCCAAAACGCTTCTTTGTGGTGACCTCCGCACCCCCCGCGGCAAACGCCGTATCGCTGCCCAGGCCGAAGCCAGACTGCGTGACAGGAATGATATTACCGTACCTGAAGATACGCCCCCCGATACCCTGCGAGTAATCGATATCTGCTATTTTGTCGTAGCGGAGTGTCCGCTCACGTTTCATGATCATGCCCCCCCTCAGCACCAGACGCATGGTGGTGATGAAATAGCGGTGGGAACGGCGGTAGAGCTCGATGATGAAGAGGCCGATTACCGATGCACCCACCGTATAGACCGGTATTACCGTCTCACTGTAGCGCCATGCATCAGCTGCCCAGATGATACCGATGCCCAGAAGGAAAATGGCCAGATAGACAAAAAATATCCTCCATCGTATCATGAGCAGCGAGGCAATGACACCGCATGCAATGAATCCGAGGAGCCAGAGGGCTGCCACGGTGCCGTTTTTAAGGGCCCCTGTTTCCGGAAGATCATCGAGATATCCGGAACTGAAAAACCATCCCAGAAATATCCCCCAGCAGAACAGACATATCCAGAGCAGATGGAGATGCATAAAGGAAAATGGGTGCGGCTGGAGTTCACGCTCAATGCGTTCATTTTCCAGGAGGTGCAATGCGGTCATTATATACAGGAGAATACCCCTGTTTTTATAGTTTCTGGAAAATTGGGATTTCATGGTTCCTGTGAATGAATCACAGAGTGCCGCCATTTTCTCTTTTCTCCCCTGAAAAAAGATGGCATACCGCGCTGTTTGTTCACCTGTGGGTTAACATTTTCACAAGAGTTTTATCGTCTCCTTTGTTATTATTTTCATGAAAATGATGGCAATCGGAGTTGCACTGGTTGCAGGTGCGGTCATCGCCTCGGAATATCTTTTAAATGTTGATAAAACAGATACCTATGCCATCATGGTGGAAACAGATAAGGATCTCTACACCTTGAACGATTCAATAACTGTACGGATTATTGTTACTGAATTTGAGCAAAAAGCGATTGCATTTCCCACATCCCAGATGGCTGATTTCTGCATATATGAAAACGGGAACAAGATATACCAGTGGTCAGATGACCGGGCATTTGCACAGGTATTCACCCACATCAATCTCTCAAAGGGGCTCATCCTGTTCGAAGGCGAGGTGCCCGCGTACACACTGGGCACAGGAACCTTTGAACTGCGGGCATGGATGGAGGGCTTTTATGAAGATGATGAATACCACAATGCCGTGCACGCCGAGCCAATAACCATAAAAATAGCATAACGAATACATGACATGCTGCTGACCGATGCCGATGAAATAGTTGAGAGAGCAAAAAACGCACAAACTGTTGCGGTGGTGGGCATCTCCCGCAATCCCGAGAGAGCAAGCTATCAGATAGCAGACCAGATAAGGGAGAGATACACCCTTCTGCTTGTCAATCCAAAGTATGCTGGGGAAACCATTCTTGGCACCATGGTATACTCATCGCTCCGCGAAATAAAGATGCATGTGGATATTGTGGACGTGTTCAGAAACCCCCAGTTCATAGAACCCATAATAAAAGATGCCATTGCCATTGGAGCAGGTGCCGTATGGCTCCAGCCCGGCTCAGAGAACATGGAGATAGTTGAGAAATACAAGGATAAAATAGATATTATTTATCATTCCTGTCTCGGTGTGGTGAGCAGGATGATATAAGACAGTAAAGCTTAAATTGGAAACAGCCTATAATCTGTGATAGCGGGGTGGGGTAGCCAGGAAAACCCGTCGGGCTCATAGAGCCCTTTAGAAAAGGGCTTCACCCCAAAACTAAAGGGCTGGAGGAACCCGAAAATCCGTGGTTCAAATCCACGCCCCGCTACTTCTATTATGTGAACCCCGATACTTGTGTGTGAACCCCCGCTATTTCCTTCTCCTTACACAAAGGCGATATCATTCTTATCCAATTTTTGTGAACCCGGTTCTTCTTCAGCGATTTTATGGCATAGAGGTATTCCTCTTCGGGCAGCCCACCATTGACAAAATGTTTGGTCAGCTGTTCGACAACCTCTTCTACTGTCACCTTTTTCTGCGGCGTGAGTATATCGTCGATGCGCATCTTATCCTCTTCGTTCGGTCCAGTATAATTTGTAAGAGTTGTGCGGATGCTTTTGTGTCCCAGCTGCATCTGCCCAAGTTTCGGATTCTCCATGCTTAGTTCTGTGCCTCCGCTCTTTCTGATAATACTCGT
>QMSU01000238.1 GCA_003650975.1 Thermoplasmata archaeon | reverse complement strand
GTCGCCATTTCCCTGAGTATTCTACTGAGCACCCTCTCATTACCAGATGGTCGAAACGTGGAACGGTGGAAGGGAGAGCAATGGCATCCATATGAACCTGCTCACAGATGCAGCATCCTCATGGACAACGACAGCGCCGCACATTTTATCTATCATCAGAATGACCGCCATATCGAACACTGGTTTGAATGGTGGTATCTCAACATCAAGGGAGACGATGGCAACAATCTCCTGGTGGAATTCTTCACGTTCAGGAATCTGAGCAATCCACTCACCTCGCTTGTGGGCGTGGTGGTGCTGTTTATGTCGGCGGATGGAAACACGTTCGAGAGCGTGAAGACGTATCCCTTCATCAGGTACACGCTTGACTATGAGAAATGCAACGTCACCATCGATGGAGATCGATTCAGTGAAGTTGCCGAAAATAAGTATGCAGTGAGATACCACAACAATGTAAACGATGTGAATCTCATGCTCAATGTGTCGGGAGTTACAGAATCACTCTCGGGTCTTTCCATGGTTCTCGAGGACTGGCAGTGGATGGAATGGCGTTCTCACGTGCCGCTTGGAAAGGCGAAGGGAGTGTTCAGTTACCGGGATTTCAATGGATATCACGAATATCACATATGCGGAAGGGGCTATCATGACCACAACTGGGGCATAGCAAAATTTCGTTCGCTTGACTGGGAGTGGGGGGAGTTCAGTAACAGTGAAATCCCCCTGAGTGTGGTATACGGGCTCGTGCGGTCGGAAAATGACTCCTTCACCGGAGGGCTTTATTTCTCAGATGAAACGACACACTATGCACTTCTCTGGCCGGATATCCATATCGAATATGAGGGATGGGAGTGGATAAACGGATTCAAAAAACCGGTGAAACTCAGCATGCGCGGCACCTCTAACAATGTTTCGGCAAATGTGACCATCGTACTTGAACGGGCATATGTGGTGGGCATCGGTACCGTGGGCATGCCCTATCTGATGGGGAAACTGAGCGGAGAAGTTGAAATACATGGAAAACGGTACACACTTTCGAGCATCACTGGATTTTACGAACACCATTTCTTCAACTGGTGGTGAGTTGCTGTAGTGCATACGCTATGGGTTGAAAAGATACACATCCATTTTGGCATATGCCTCTGTGCCATCTTCACATCTCACCTCAGCGCGCACCTCATGTTTTCCCACTGTTTCGGGAGAAAACGGCCATTCATACGGCGGTGAGGTGTCCGAATACCACTGCCTTCCGTCGAGATAGAAATCCACCTCTGTTATCTCGTTGCTTTCCACCTTGAACGCAATGTTGCCAATTATGACATTGGTGCGCGGGGCAGGTGCCACCCTTCTTCCATTGATGTACACGGAGGGATTCCACACATTGGGCTCCGTCATGAATATTTCCACATCCCTTATTTCAGGAAGATGCTCTCCGGCAATGCCCGCCGCCCATGCCACGGCACGCCGGACCATCCACCAGTTGTACGACCAGTTACTTTCGGTCTCATTCACCCATCGATAGAGGTATCCCTCTCTGAAAAGGTTGTATTTGCTTCTGCCGAGAAATTCCTCCACATGACCGCCGAGTGCGGTGTATTCCTCAGGGTGGGGACCAAAGAGCACCACATGCCCCGCGCCGTAGGTGGTGGCAATGGCAGCATACTGCCCCTCCACATCTGTCTGTACGGCCTCCCTGATCTGCCATTCCCCTCCCACTTTTTCCCATAAATGAATGGGCGCCTTTTCGGAAATCTCTTCAGAGTAGATGGCAAGGGGCACCACCTCTCCCAGAAGCGGGTCATCCTTCCCCGCATGGTACATGCCGGGGCCTCCTTCGTATCTGATAATTCTCGGATTGTCTGGGCTGGCAGCCACTATCGGATGGTCGCTCAGCTGGCAGAGAACAGGAACGCCGCCCTCGATTCCCGCCGATTTGTAAAGATACTGCCATTCCTGGTTCTGATCGTCATTGACATACACGTTGGCAATACCCAGCGCCCCCGCGTTTATGATACGGTCGATGAGCGTTGAGGGATGTTCCATCCCCATGGATGCCTCGTTTGCACCGCCGCAGATGCCCACGTACCCTCCGCCGTTTGCCACAAAATTTTTCACATTTTCCTTCCATCTGCTGCTTATACCGTGAACGTACTGGCGTGCACTTGCACCGATGACAAACACGTCATAGTTGTCGGTGGTGAGCGGCCGTCTGCCGCCTCCCTCCGCTTCTATCCTGCTTATCTCGGTGACGTTGAACCTGTAGTGGATGTTGCCGGTGGTCCAGCCGTACTGGATGGCGTATTCCAGGACTTTGATGGCGGGAACAATTGAAGGATAGACAGCAATGTCCTTGTATACCACCTGCTGTGTTTCGCCACCTGAGGAGGTAGTGGGGAAAAGTGGTATGATGAGTATGAAGACCAGTATGAGTGCCCCTGTTTTCCCGTTCATGCCACTTTCAATATCCGGCGATATAAATAGGTAACGATTGCGCCGGTGGAGACTATCAAGTTAACCACCCGTATGTCATTCTTGCATGCCCTTATGAAGGATGATATGAGCGGCAGTTCCAGACATGTTCATCCCATGTGTTCTTTCTCAATCAGATGAACATGTGCATTTTTTATCTTGGCAGTGCCGCGCCGGTGAATCGAGGTGGTGAAAAAAACAGGCACATCGTCGCTCCTGTGCTGCCACTTCATTCCGAAGCAGAGATGTTTCAGGCGCCACTGGAATCATCGGACCAATGGCAGTGACAAGGAATAGGGATGCAACGGGATTTTTTGAGTATTGCACGCATAGCATATGCGGCACATTCGAACTCGAAACATCTGAGCCAGAGGTTCTGTCACCTTTTCGGGTGTTGCCATCTAACTGTCGCATTCTTTCTCACCGTAAAACTGCATGAGTTTTTTGCAAAACAATATGCAGATACGGATGCGGCGGGATTCGAACCCGCGATATCTGGCTTAGAAGGCCAGCGCCCTATCCTGGCTAGGCCACGCACCCTCACACTGTAAAGAAAAGGTGTTTTAAAAATATTTATAT
>QMSU01000237.1 GCA_003650975.1 Thermoplasmata archaeon | reverse complement strand
TAAAATTTCAGCACCGTGCTCTCCATACCAGAACATATATAAAAAAGATACCATTTGGATGTATGGACAGGATAATGGCGGTGTGTGTGGTTACTCTCTTTCTCATGTCCACGGGCAGCATCCTCACTTTCTCGAAAGAAGAAACGCTCACGGAAATCTTCGTTTTCCCAGAACCAGAAATAAAGGAAAAGAATGGGTACGTGCAGGTCCTCATGGAAAATGCGAGTTATGTGAGAAGACCCGGTATGCCGGTGATACCCTTTTATAAAAAGGTGTATGTACTCCCCTTTGCCTCGAGAGTAAGTGTTTCATGCGATGTTCGCGGTGTGAGGGAGATTGAAACCACCGGCAATGCGGCAACTGCCCATCCGTTTTTTTCATACGGAGGAACACATGAATGGAGCCATGACAATGGGAAAGAACCGGTATGGTACAGCCACCGGATGGCAGCGGGAATAAAGGATGGAAGACATGTGAACTATCTTATCGTAAACTTTTATCCTGTGCAGTATGGCGAGGGAAATGTGCTCTTTGCTTCAAATTACACTCTCAAAATACGGTATACCACAGGAGGCTACACCGAGCATGACGCATATGACATGGTCATCATCTGCCCCTGGACCTATACCTTTGCCATGAACCGACTTGCGGCCCACCGGGAGAGTCAGGGAGTGAGTACAAAGGTGGTATCGCTCTTTGATATCTACAGTGGCAGATACTTTGAAGGAAATGGAAGGGATAATGCGGAAAAAATAAAATATTTCATCAAAAATGCGGTGGAGGAATGGGGCATTCAACATGTACTGCTGGTGGGCGACACCATGAGGGTACCCTCGCGAACCGTTTATGCATATGATGGAAGTGAACCGTCGTTTCTCAGCGACCTCTACTATGCCGATGTGTTTGATGCGGAAGGGGCGTTTTCCTCATGGGATACCAACAGTAACGGTTACTTCGGGGAATACAATCATTCAGGAAATAAGGATGTGATGGATATATACCCGGACGTGTATGTTGCCCGGTTGCCCTGCAGGAACATGATTGAGGCATTCTTCGTTGTGAGCAAGATAATGAGATACGATGCAACGGAAAAGGGTGAATGGTTTAACCGCTTTGTGGTGGTGGCTGGAGATTCATTTAACGACTCATCCTGGGGGACCGACTATATAGAGGGAGAGATAACCACCGCAAAATCAGTGGAATACATGGCAGGTTTTGAGGCGGTGAAACTCTGGGCAAGCCTGGGGACACTGACAAAAGAACGCATTCTTTCAGAGTTCACAGAGGGAGCGGGATTCATCCATTTTGACGGTCATGGCAGCTATCTGAGCTGGGCCACTCATCCAGTGCATGATTACCACACATGGGTGGGAATAAGTGTGCAGGACATGCCCGCAATAAAAAATACCGGCAGACCTGCGGTGGTGATGATAGGAGGATGTCACACAGGCCAGATCGGCATGCTGTATGAATGCTTCGGCTACCGTTTGATACGAAAATCGGGGGGTGCCATTGCCACAGTTGGCTATACAAGCCTTTCATGGGGTGCCGATGATGACGTGAACGGCAACGGCGACCCGGACATCATAGAGTATGCCAGCGGATACCTCAACACTCTTTTCTTCAAGCAGTACGGTGTCAATCATGCCCATACCCTTGGACAGATGTGGGGCGATGCCATAACCGAGTATCTGCATAACTCGCCGGTGGAATGGAACGATGCATTTCTTGACGTGTGGGATGCAAAAACTGTGGAATCATGGATTTTGATGGGAGACCCGAGCCTCCTCATAGAGTGATGGGCATTGACCTTGCCGCCCTTCCAAAAAATCCAACCGGCCTGTGCACCATCGGGAAAACCATTTCCCTCTCCACCGTATATGGCGACCAGGAGATACTTTCATATGTGCACAGGATGGCCCCGGATATGGTGGCGGTGGATGCCCCACTCATGGAAGAGATACGGGTAAGGGAGGCGGACCGCCTCCTCAAAAAATACGGTGCCATGCCGCCCACCATGCCCTCAATGGCACTCCTCACAGAAAGAGCCCGGCGTATCGTGACACGGTTGAAGGCCCCGGTGATAGAGGTGTTCCCCACCGCCTCGGCAAAAATACTCGGAATATATGAAAAGAACTGGCGGAGCATGGCAGAGAAAATCGGTATCCCTGCACAAAACAAACATGAGCTGGATGCCTATCTCGCGGCATACACCGCATACCTCTTCACCATCGGAAAGGCGGAAAAAGTTGGCGGAGCGGTGGTGATTCCCAAAGTTTTTTAGATATCCATCCATTATGACATGTGGAGAATAAACTGCCGCTGCACTGCTCTCTGGATGAACTTTTGAATGGAGGATTAGAGGCGGGTATCATCACCGAGATATATGGGGAAGGGGGGAGTGGCAAAACAAACATATGCATCCAGGCGGCAAAAAGCTGCGTTCTGGAAGGAAAAAAGGCAGTGTACATCGATACGGAGGGCATATCAAAGGAACGACTGCTCCAGGTACTGAAAGATCGCGCAACACTGGAACAGAATCTCTTTTTCTCTCCCTTTTCATTAAAGGAGCAGGAGGAGATGGTGGCAAAGGCGGTGAAAATCGATGCAGGGCTCATCGTACTCGACAGTGCCAATCTGTTCTATCGTCTCGAGATGCACGAAAATGAGGCGGCGGCAACCCGCTCGCTCACAAAACAGCTGGTGACACTCCAGATAGAAGCGAGGAAAAAAAATATACCGGTCATCATCACCAGTCAGGTGTACTCTGCAGGCGATGAGATAAAACCCTTTGCAGGGCGAAGCATTGACCATATCGCAAAAACCATCATCCGGATTGAAAAGGCTGGCGACGCAAAGGAAAAAAGGAAGGCAACCATCATCAAGCACCGGAGCCTCCCGGAGGGAAAAAGCACCTATTTCCTTATTACAAAAGACGGCATTGAGTGAACTGAGGCTTTTTTGCATCAATCGCAACCATTAAATTTTTCTTCTATTTAACCTCATGATACAGGAAATAGAAATAGAAAAACCACCGGAAGTGAACTTCATTTT
>QMSU01000236.1 GCA_003650975.1 Thermoplasmata archaeon | reverse complement strand
TGGTTGGTGAAGAGTGTCACGAAGAGATACGAGATGCTGGTGACTGCCACTTCCTCGTAGTCCTCAGTTTCTCCCCAGCTGTAAGCAACGCCAGTGTATGTTTCGGTGTCCGTGATGTCGGTCATGCGGTAGAGCACAAGCGGGTATTCAGTGAGCGGGTCCATGAAACCCAATCCCACATCGCCAGCATCGGGTATACCCACAATGGCAGGATACTGGAGAATTCCGCCTTCTGTGGAAATCATCTGTGCCGCACGTGTCCATGTGGAACCGTCACTGGAATACATAATCGATAAGTCTTGGTCTATGATACTGTGTTGGGTGGCATATGCCACTATTATTCTTCCGTTGGGATCTCTGCTGATGGTGGGCTGCATGTCATTATCCGGACTGTCTGAAATTTTCACGTTGCCTGTCATATGCGATGCCACCACCTCATTCACCGGGATGATGGTAACTCCTGTTCCATCCACTATCGTCTGCCCCGTATCAGCATGGTTCACGGTCACTGCATTTGCCATTGCTGCCAGCACCAAAATAGCTCCTATTATTACTACCTTTTTCATACTATACCTCCATATCCTAAATAGGAAAAGTGTTAAATATCTATCGATGTCACGGTTTGAAATAGGGACAGTTCTTCTGGCACCGATCAATGGGGCGCGGTTCACCGTATCCGCTGCGCCGGGCGCTGCAGTAGTAACGGGGCGTATTATTATCCATGATATCGTCCAGCTCGGTTTCTCTGCGGGTGCCTTTGGTGGTGAGGTAGATGCAGTTTTTATTGTACCGCTCGCCAGATGAGAGCGTGTGTTCTGCAAGTTTTTGATGCGTGCCGTATGAAGGTTGCATCACGCCCAAAACGAAGAAAACGATGCCGACAAGAAGTATAAACCCTGTGACATACAGCCATAGGGTTTCCCCGGGATTCACCACTAAAAAAAACAGTGCCCCGCCAAGCATAATTATAAATCCCGTTACCATGAGTTCGGCTTTCATGATTTACCTATCCGTTCTTTTTATTTTGCAGGTGTATAAAAATGCTCTGAAATTTTTCATGTTGGAACCGATGTCCGTCCCTTCTGGCATGTTCACCACTGTTATTTTCTTTGTGCTCTGTAGCTGATTATGCCATTTTTCTCAATTTCTGATGGTTGCTGAAGAGAATCATCCCGGAAATGAGTGATATGCATGCTTTCATTGGCTGCCTTCCCCTGCTCTCTCATGAAATGGATTCGAGTATGCCTCTTTCTTCTCTTTTTAGTTACCATACCCCGAAATTACAGGAGTATCCTGAACCAGACACTTTTAAATAACCGTTGTTCTTGCATTACCATGGTCCTGCCGGACGTGCAGTCATGGAAACCAAGCGCCACCTTCAAACTCACGAGGGTGGGGATAACGGGAATCAAAAAACCGGTGCGCATCACGCGAAATGGCAGAGTGGTGAGTTTAATTCCGGTGCTGAATCTTTTCGTTGACCTTCCTGCAAGCAGAAAGGGAAGTGACCTCTCCCGAAATGTGGAGATAATCGAGGAAATTGTTGATGAATCCACACGGCAGCCATCCGCAAGCCTGGAGGATCTGTGTGAACGTGTCACCGAAAAGCTGTTGAACCGCCATGAGTATGCGAGCTGCGCAGAGGTGACCGCCACATCTGACTACTTTTTGGAGAGGGAAACGCCTGCCGGCAAAAAGACAGTGGAGCCCTATAAAATAATGGCAAAGGCCATTCAGGAGAGGGGCGGCAGAACGAGAAAATTTATCGGCGTGGAGGTCATCGGAATGACGGCCTGCCCCTGCGCCATGGAGAATATAAAGAAAACGTACGGGGAGAAATATACCCACAACCAGCGGAATGTGGCGACGCTCACCATCGAGAATGACGGCAGTGTGGATGCCGATGATTTGATCGTGGTGGCTGAGCGGGCCATGAGCAGCCCCACCTTTGAAATTTTAAAGAGAAAGGATGAAATGGAGGTGGTGAAAAGGGCGCATGAAAACCCGCGATTTGTGGAAGATGTGGTGAGGGAGATGCTTAAGCAGATTCTGGAGAAATATCCCCATCTGCCGGATGAAACGGTGGTGATTGCCCGCAGCGAGAGCATGGAATCGATCCATAAACATGATGCGGTGGCGGAAAGGGTCACCACCATGGGCGAGCTGAGGAAATAATTTTTATAGTAAAGGCCATTAAACAGTCGATGCTTGCGGAATGCGCGGAACACGGTTACTATCGGGGGACCTCATGCCCCGTCTGCAAAAGGGATGGTAAATTTTTGATGGATGATGGAGAGGTAAAAAAATTGAGTAGCGTGCTGATAGGAATACTCCGCCATTTTCCAGAACAGTTTAACGTGAGGGTGGATTCCCACGGCTGGGCAAACATAGACGAGATATGCGATGCCATAAAGCATAAACTGGACCGTTTCTACTGGGTGAGAAAAAAACACATTGTGGCCCTGGCACTCACCGATGAGAAGGGGAGATACCAGATACAAGAGGGCAACATACGGGCAACCTACGCCCACACCATAGAGGTGGACCTCTCCGATCTCCCCGAAGCGGATACCGATGTGCTGTACTATCCGGTGACGGAAGAGGAACTTGATATCATTCTTGAGCAGGGATTGCTCCCCACAGACAGGAGTAAGGTGCACCTGAGCGGAAGCAAAACGAAGGCCATGGAGGCAGGGAAAATACGTGTGGACAACCCCGTTATTCTGCAAATAGATGTAAAAAAAGCAATGGAAGACGGCATTGCCATCAACAAGGCGGGAACAGATGTGTATGTGGTGGACAGAGTGGATGCAAAATACCTCAGCCGGATGGACGAAACAGAAGAAGAGAAATGAATAAACCAGAACGAAACAACCCATTATTTCTTGAAAATGCAGGAATTCCTATTTACACGAGTTTGAACATTTGTGTAATGTCAAGTAACATCGGTAACATTCCATTTTATAGAAAAAGACATTAACACAGCCTAGTTTATCCCACATTTATGAATGAAAAGGTTACTGATTTTCTTCAAGAAAAATGTTACCGATGTCTGTTTACTTTACAGTT
>QMSU01000235.1 GCA_003650975.1 Thermoplasmata archaeon | reverse complement strand
AGCCCCGGATAAAAACGGGGCTGAGTCTAACAACTGAATATGGTTTCTATGTTCTGGAGGGTGTTTTTTTCCGAACTGTTATTTGCCGCCGAAATTTCTTTTACCAGCAGACTCCGGGCAGTATCCATTATCCGCCTCTCTCCAAATGATAAATCTTTGTCCAGTTTTAATAAAAAAAGGTTGCGGAGTACCTCAGCAATTTCAAACACCGAACCGGTTTTTATTTTTTCCATATATTCTCGATACCTTCGATTCCACGCCTGGTTTTCAGGCATTACATCCCGCTCTTTAAGGATTTCATAGACCCTGGGAATTTCGTCAATTGAAATAATCTCCCGCAAACCAACGTCACCCGCCTTTTTGGTTGGAATCATGATGGTCATATTATTCTCTAATATCCTGAGAATATAAAAGGTGTGTTTATCTCCTGAAATTTCCCTGCTCTCAATCGATTCAATAACCCCCACCCCGTGGGCAGGATAGACTGCTTTATCTCCGACTTTAAACATTTTATCCTTACTTTTCATTTGATCGAATCAAATGAAAAAAACTATTTCCCTGAAAGTCTTAGTCCCAGCCCAAAATTTTATAATATCAAAAAAAAACTTTTTATTCAACAGGTATTCGAATTACAGCAGGGCCACGCCGTTCTATGGCCTAAACTGTTAAATTATTAAAGGTATTTGCTTAATCAATTTTCCTCAAACACGAAGCACTAAACCCCTGGCCCAGACCCTGGCCCAGACCGCGCCAGGGCAGGCTTTAGCTCCCCCAGTTTACAGGGAGCAGGGAGCAGTATATATCAGTTTATAGGGAGCAGGGAGCAGGGGTCAGCTTCGAGTTTCGAGTTTCCAGTTTCTAATTTCAAAATTACAGAGCCAATGACTGTCTGATTGCGGCTTCATTAAGGGTCCAGTTCCTTTTGACTGTTACCCAAAGTTCCAGATAAACCTTGCTGTTTAAAAACCCTTCAATCTCTTTTCGAGCCCTTGTCCCAATCTCTTTAAGCATTCGCCCCTGCTTGCCGATAAGTATCCCTTTCTGGGATTTCTTTTCCACCCAGATTGAAGCACGGATAAAGATAATTCCGTCATCACCCTCGCTCAACTGATCAACCTCAACAGTAATGGAATAGGGAACTTCCTTTTGAATAAGAAAAAATATCTTTTCCCGGATAATCTCCCCGGCCAGAAATCTTTCCGGCAAATCAGTATACATGCTTTCAGGAAAATAGCGGGGCCCTTCGGGTAGATAATCGAGGAGAGATTGCTCAATCCTATCCACTCCCAAGCCGGTAAGCGCAGAAACGGGAAATATCTCTTGAAAATGGTAACTGCTGCTATACGCTTCAATCAATGGCAGCAGGGCCTCCTTTTTCACCAAATCAACCTTGTTGATCAACAAAAGAACCGGGTTTTTTGTTTGTTGAAGCCCCTTTCTTATATAATCAAATTCTTTGTCTATATAAGATTTTGACGCTTCAACCATCACCAGAATGGCATCACTTTCTCTAAAAGAGGACCGGGCAATTTCCACCAGATGCCTGTTAAACCTTTTTCGGGTCCGATGGGTCCCCGGCGTATCCACAAAAATCAGCTGCCCCTGCGAAAGGGTCTTAATGCCAATAACCCGGTTGCGAGTGGTTTGCGGCTTCGGTGAAACTATGGAAACCTTTTCTCCCACAACCGCATTAATAAATGTTGATTTGCCCACATTGGGAGGGCCGATGATGGCTATAAAACCCGACTTAAAAGAGCTAACCATTATTCTCCGAAAACCCGGTGAAAAATGAAATCAAGATTCCTGAGCTGGTGATTCAAATCGAACGTTTCTTCAATCTCTTCCGGTGTCAGATGTTTTAAAATTTCAGGATCATTAAGCACTGTCTCTTTAAACTTTTTATTGCTTTTCCATACTTCCATAGCGTTCCGCTGAACCATCAGGTAAGCCTTCTCCCGGGAAATCCCTTTTTTGGCCATAAGCAGAAGAATGGATTGAGAAAAGATGAGGCCCCGAGAGCTTTCGAGATTCTCCTTCATCCTTTCCGGATATACTATAAGCTTTTCGATGATTCCTGAGAATCGATGAATCATAAAATCGACCAGAATTGTGGTATCCGGAGCAATAACCCTCTCCGCCGAAGAGTGGCTGATGTCCCGCTCATGCCAGAGGGCAACGTTTTCCAGAGCCGCCAAAGCATTAGACCGGACAATGCGGGCTAAACCAGAGATGTTTTCCGAAAGCACCGGATTCCGTTTATGAGGCATGGCTGACGAACCTTTCTGGCCCGGTGAAAAATATTCCTCCGCTTCTGAAACTTCGGTGCGCTGCAAATGACGGATTTCAACCGCAAATTTTTCTATTGAGCTGGCAATAACCGCCAGGGTCGTAAAAAAATGGGCGTGCCGGTCTCTCTGAATAATCTGAGTGGATATTGGGTCGGGTTTTAAGCCAAGTTGCTTGCAGACATACTCTTCCACGCGCGGGGAAAGATGCGCAAACGTGCCAACCGCTCCGGAAATTTTTCCGCAACTTATTGTTTCCCGGGCTGTCAGCAACCGGTCTCGATTTCTTTGCATCTCTTCATACCAAAGGGCCATTTTAAGTCCGAAGGTGACCGGCTCGGCATGAATTCCATGGCTTCGGCCCACCATCACTGTGTTCTTGTGTCTGAGAGCCTGAGTTTTAAGAATTTTTAGAAGACGATCAATATCCTCAAGAATAATTTCACTCGCCTGCTTAAGCTGAAGAGCAAAACAGGTGTCAAGAACATCCGAAGATGTCATCCCCAGGTGGAGATAACGAGCATCTGCTCCAATATATTCTCCTGCCGAGGTCAAAAAGGCAATCACATCGTGTTTTACCACTTCTTCGATCTCTTCGATCCGGGGAATGGAAAAAGAGGCTTTGCTTTTGATGGTCTCAAGGGAATCAGGCGGGATCTCTCCCATTTCCGCCAGCGCTTCACAAACCAGGAGTTCGATCTTGAGCCAGATATTAAATCTGTTCTCTGGCTCCCATATCTTTCCCATCTCTTCCCTGGTATATCGGGGTATCATCCTTGCTCTCCTCTT
>QMSU01000234.1 GCA_003650975.1 Thermoplasmata archaeon | reverse complement strand
GTGAGGCCTGCCGGCCCAGCCCCGATGACCGCCACTCGCTTGCCTGTGGGCGGAGGAAGTTCAGGGATGACCGCCCCTCTGGCTAGGTCCCAGTCACCCACGAACCTTTCCAGCCGTCCGATGGCCACCGGCTCATACTTCTTGGCCAGGGCACAGACCGCCTCGCACTGCGTCTCCTGGGGGCAGACCCGTCCGCAGATGGCCGGCAGGTTGTTGGCGCTCTTAAGAATCTCCACCGCGCCGGGCAAATCCCCCTCACGCACCTTGAGGATAAACCCTGGGATATTAATGCGAACGGGGCAGCCCTCAATGCAGGTTGGCTTCTCGCACTGCAGACATCGCTCCGCCTCGGCCCGGGCCAGTTCCATGTCGAAGCCCAGGGCCACCTCATTGAAATTGTGGATGCGCTCCTCGGGCTTCTGCCGAGGCATCTCCACCCGTTTGGGTATCACCTTTGCCATCGAAAGAGCCTCCCTTTGACATAAGAGCAAGGACGGATAGCTCCCCTGGGGGCATCACCACGACCCCTGCGATGATGTTAGCCCCCAACCTTTTGTTTGAAGAGCTCCAACGCCCTTTTCTCTTCTTCCACATAAATCCGCAAGCGGGCCAGGAGCAGGTCCCAATCCACCTGATGGCCATCGAATTCCGGGCCATCAACGCAGGTGAATTTGGTTTCCCCTCCCACCTCCACCCGGCAGGAGCCGCACATCCCTGTGCCATCAACCATGATGGGGTTGAGACTGACGATAGTCTTGACTCCGAAGGGCTTGGTGGTGAGGGAACAGAACTTCATCATGATGGCCGGCCCGACGGCCCAGACGCGATCTATCTCCTCGGCTCGCTCCTCCATGAGTTCTTTGAGGGGCTCGGTGACCAGGGCCTTTCGCCCGTAAGAGCCATCGTCGGTGCAGACGATGATCTCGTCGCTCACCGAGCGCATCCGGTCCTCCCAGATGAGCAACTCCTTGTTGCGGGCGCCAATGATGGAGATGACGCGATTGCCCGCCTCCTTCAGGGCACGGGCGATGGGATACACGGCGGCGATGCCCACTCCCCCGCCCACGCAGACCACGGTGCCGTAGTGCTCGACCTCGGTGGGGTTGCCCAGGGGGCCGGTGAAGCTGGCCAGTCTATCGCCGACCTCGAGCGTCCCCAGGTGCATGGTGGTCTTTCCTACCTCTTGGAAGACGATAGTGATGGTGCCTTCTTCCCGGTCGTAGTCGGCGATGGTCAGAGGAATGCGTTCCCCCTCCTCGACGACGCGGATGATGACGAATTGGCCAGCCTTGGCCTTGCGCGCCACCTCCGGCGCGGAGATAACCATCAATTTGGTGACCGGTGCCAAGCTCTCTTTGGCTAAGATTTCATACACGCTCATCACCTCCTTGCACATTTTTTCACTAACGGCAATTATACACCCTAATGGCCGGGCTGTCAAGAACAAAAGCGGGCTTTGCAGCCCGCTCTTCGCATAGGCCCGCCCCTCTCATCCCAGCACGCGCTTGACCTCGAAGACGTTGGGCAACTGTTCGATCTTGGCCAAGACCCGGCTCAACTGGGCGGCGCTAACGATGTCGAGGGTGAAGATGATGGTGGCCGTATGATCCTTGCGATGAGTGGTAATGCTACCGCCGCTGATGTTTATGTTTTCCTCGGCCACGATGGCGTTGATGTCCCGCATGAGCCCTATGCGGTCGTAGGATCTGACCCTGATCATTACAGGATAGGTGCGCGGGGCTGGCCCCCAGGCGACCTCTATTATGCGGTCCTTGTCCTTTTCCATTAGGTACAGGGCGTTAGGGCAATCCTTGCGATGGATGGTCACACCGCGCCCACGGGTGATGTAGCCGATGATCTCATCGCCGGGCAAGGGGTTACAGCACCGAGCCAGGCGGGTCAACAGGTTTCCTACCCCTTTTACGCTAACTCCCTCAGCAGATAGAACCGGAGGTGCGAGCTCCGCCTCTTCCCTTTCTTCTTCCTTTTCCCTCTCCTCTCTCTCAGCTTCCAGGACTTTGATGGCGATCTGCTGGGCGTTGATGTCGCCGTAGCCGACCTTGGCCAGGAAGTCGTCCACATCGTCGAATTTGAAGAGCTTGGCCACCCTTTCGCAGCCCCATCCCTCGACGCTCAACTGCCTCAGCTCCCGTTCCACAATCTCGCGGCCCTGGGCGATATTTTGAGCGCGATCCAGTCGCTTGAACCATTGGCGGATCTTCTGCCGGGCGCGGGAGGTCTTGACGTAGCCCAGATGGGGGTTCAGCCAGTCGCGGCTGGGCCCGCCGCGCTTGCTGGTCAGGATCTCCACCCGATCGCCGTTTTTAAGTTGGTAGTTCAGGGGCACGATGCGGTCGTTGACCTTGGCCCCCCGGCAGCGGTGGCCGATCTCGGTGTGAATGTGATAGGCGAAGTCTATGGGGGTGGAGCCCACGGGCAGGTCTACGATGTCGCCCTTGGGGGTGAAGGTGTAGACCCGGTCCTGGAAGACGTCGCTCTTGAGGGCGTTGACGAACTCGTGGGCGTCGGTCACCTCCTGCCGCCATTCCATCAGCGAGCGCAGCCAGGCGATCTTGGCCTCGAAGACGGGATCGTACTTGGTCCCCTCTTTGTAGCGCCAGTGGGCGGCGATCCCCAGCTCAGCCGTGCGGTGCATGTCCTGGGTGCGTATCTGAACCTCCAGGGTCTTGCCGTCGTCGGTCACCACGGAGGTGTGGAGGGATTGGTACATGTTGTCCTTGGGGGTGGCGATGAAATCGTCGAACTCGCCGGGGATGGGCCGCCAGAGGCTGTGCACAATGCCCAGGGCGGCGTAGCAATCCTTGACCGTGTCCACGATGATGCGCACGCCCCGCACGTCGTAGATCTTTTCGAAGGGCAAGCCTTTGCGCTCCATCTTTTTGTAGATGGAGTAGATGTGCTTGGGGCGCCCGGTGACCTCAGCCTTGATGCCCTCCTCCCGGAGCTTCCTTTGTAGGATTTCGACGATGCGCGCGATGTAGCGCTCGCGGTTGGCCCGCCGTTCGTCAAAGAGGGCGGCGATCTCCTTATACTTTGAGGGGGCCAAGTAGCGAAAGCCCAGGT
>QMSU01000233.1 GCA_003650975.1 Thermoplasmata archaeon | reverse complement strand
TTGAGCACCCCGCCGTCCACCAGGAGGCGGCCATCCAGCCGGTAAGGGGCGAAGACGCCGGGGAGGGAGATGGTGGCCCTCACCGCGTCCACCACCCGGCCCTTTCTCAACACCACCTCCTCCCCCGTCTCCAGGTCCACAGCCACCAGGGCCAGGGGTATCTTCAACTCATCGAAAGTTATGTCCCCCAGGTGCCCGGCCAGATACTCCTGCACCTTCTGGCCCTCGAACAGGCCCAGCCTGGGCAGGGAGCGATCCATAAGGGTGATGAGGTTTCGCAGCCGCCCCATGCGCAGGGCTTCTTTCTCGATGTACTCGATGCTCAGGCCCGCGGCATAGGCGGCGGCGATGATCCCGCCCATGCTGGTGCCGGCCAGAAAGTCAACGGGGATGTCCTCGCGCTCCAGGACCTTGAGCACGCCGATGTGGGCCAGCCCTCGCGCCCCACCCCCGCTGAGGGCCAATCCCACTTTTGGACGACGGAAAAATCGGGCCATTTGCTCCCTCCTCAGCCACGAATCTGTCGGATACTGGCCGCAGCCGCCCCCAGGGTGATGCAGGCCAGGATAAAAATCGTCTTCCTGATGCCGATGAGGTCCGCCAGCCCCCCGCCCAAGGGCATGGGCAGAGTGGAGGCGGCATTGCCCAGGACGAGCTGGGTAGAAATGACCCGCCCCCTCATCCCCGCCGGTGGACGCTCTTGCAGGATGGTCTTGGCAGGAATGGTGATCAGGGCTAGGCCCAGGCCTATGGCGAAGACAACCATCGCCATGATGAAGAGAAAGGGGCCGCTTACGCTCGTTAAAAAGGGCAGCGCGATCAGGCCCAGGCCCAACATGATGAAACCAAGGCTGATCCACTTCTCCTTGCTCAATAGTTCGCCCCGCCTCCCCACCAAGGCTATACCCAGCCCGAAGCCCACCCCCACGGGCACGGCCATGTAAACCGCATCGGCGATCTCTATGCCGAGGACGCGGTCCACGAAGCCTGGCGCCAGGGTGGAGAGCATAAGGGTCAGCATGGAGGTGAAGGTCAACTGCAAGGTGGCCAAAGTGACAAGCCGGTCGCTGGAGATGAAGCGCCACCCCTCCTTGAGTTCGACCCATATCTCGGCCAGCCTCCGTCCTTGCCCTGGCTTGCGGACCTTGTTCTCCCTGGGAAGGCGGATTACAACGATGAAAGCTGCTAAGTAAAGGATAACTCCCACCAATCCAACGGCCTCGGCCCCGCTGAGTTTCAACAACAACGGGGCCAGGACGATCAGACCGGCCCCCTGCGAGGCCAGCGAGGAGACATTGAAGACCGAGTTGGCCGCCATAAGCCTCTTCTCGCCTACCAGATAGGGGATGGTGGCCCCCTCGGCCGAGATGACGAACTGGGCAAGGGCAGAGAGGCAGAAGTTGGTCAGGTAGATGGTCAGCAGCAGATAAATATGAGGAAAGAAGTATACGGCCGCGGTGAAGGCCAGGGCCACCAGGGCGCGCATGATATTGGCGCCCATCATGACCTTTACCCGCTCATAACGATCCACCACCACCCCTGCTAGCAACCCGAATAACAGCCCTGGCAGGGTGGAGGAGAATATCATCAGGCCCATCTGGGCGCTGGAATGGGTGATCTCTTCCACCAAAGCCATGGAGGCGAAATAGATAGCATAAGTGGCCACCAAAGAGATAAATTGAGCGGCGCACAGCCGCCGGAAATGCTTGTTTCTCAGCACCGAAGGATATTCTTTTTTCGCTAACACGGTCATGTCAACTTTGCTCATCGTCCGCCCCGTAGAGGCGGCCCTCCGTCCCCGCCGTAGGGATGGGACGGAGAGCATCCCCTACATCATCGTTTTGTAGTGGCAGCTCACGTCCATCGCGCAAGGGCGGTACTTCTTCATCCCCACCCTCTCCCACATCGCCGCTCACCGGAGCGAAACCGTACTGGGAGGGACGCGCATGTGCTCCGAGCGCCGCCTTAGCTCCTCGACGTATCGCACCAGCCCCGGCTCGACGCCCACCTTGGCGGCGATATCCTCGGCGTCCATGCCCCTCTCCAGCCTCCAGAGGATTCGATCCAGCGTGGTGTAGTCCAGGCCCAGGGCGTATTCGTCGCTGATGCCAGGCAGGAGGTCAGGAGAGGGCGGCTTCAGCCTGATGGCCTCCGGGATGTCGAGAAAGGCCGCCAATTGCCGCACCTGCGTCTTGTAAAGCGACTCCAGAGGGGCGACGTCGGCGGCGGCATCGCCATATTTCACGAAGAAGCCGACTGCCTTCTCCGTCTTGTTGCAAGTGCCCACAACCAGCAAATTTTCAAGCTCGGCGTAGTAGTAGAGCAAGACCATCCTCAGCCGTACCTTCACCCGATGATAAGCTACAGCCTGGTTCAGCCAGGGTCCCCTCACTCCTCTGGTGCCCACCATGATGGCCGCGAAAGGCGTCTCATACTTCCCCAGCTCCTCGCTGAAGCCCTCGTAGTAGCGTCTGACCATCCTCTCCTTGAGGTGTCTGAGACCCAGCAGCCAGAGGGGGATTCTGCCGTAGACACCGATGGGGAGCAGGATTTTGGTGAGGCCGACGGTTTTACACTTGATGCCCAGCTTCCTGGCAAGGTTGAGGGCATCTCGCTTGCTCTCCGGCGCGCTGTCCAGCTCAGGCATGATGAGGGCCAGCACCTTTCCAGGGCCCAGGGCGCGGGCGGCCAGGGCGGCGACGACGGCGGAGTCGATCCCTCCGCTGAGGCCCAGGATAGCCCCATCCCGCTTAAACCTCTCCACCTCCCGGCAGATGAAATCCTCGATCTGACTGGCCACGGAGGCGGGGTCAATGCTCAATTCTTTCATAACCTCATCCGTCCTCCCTCTCGGCATTTGCAATTATACCCCCTTCTTCCTCTCAAGGCAAGAAGGGTGAAATTTCAGACTTCCGAAGTCTCGGAGACCTCGGAAGTCTGAATCAAGGACGGACGGGGTCCTCCGCCGCTACGCATTGCAATGTACGGAGTTTAGCCTGCTCCGAACCTCCTCCAACTTGTCCTCGACATCTTCGAAATCCCCCCTCTGGCCGGGAGGGAGCAGGGCGGCTATGCGGCACATCACCAG
>QMSU01000232.1 GCA_003650975.1 Thermoplasmata archaeon | reverse complement strand
ATGGTTGGACGTTATATACCAGAGATGTAAAACTTAAGGGTGGGAGAACCCAGACTATCTATTTCTTTAGTAAACGTAAACCAAAGAGTGGTACACCCTGTGATCTTCCAAGTGGGTACACTGTTGGTGTAAATAAAAGAACAGGTTTACCATATCTTAAAAAGAAGTAGACAAACTGTTGCGAGCTGACAAAAGTATGATGTCAGCTCAAATTATTCTTTTTTTGCTTTTTCTTTAGTTTTAAATATATCTGTCTTGTTTCAATAAACAGGTCTTGATGAATGTAAAAGTTGGTTTTGTTGTTAACCCTATTGCTGGCATGGGTGGCCGAGTAGGTCTCAAAGGCACAGATAATGTTGTAGATGAAGCAATAAAACGTGGAGCAAAACCTGTGTCACCAGGTAAAGCAATGGAAACTATTAAAGAGTTCTTATCAGAGTATTCTAAAGATGATATCATATGGTTTACTTGCTCAGGTGAGATGGGTGAGGATGAGCTGAAAAAAGCAGGTGTTAAAGATTTTAAAGTTGTTTATGATGTTCCTAAAAAAACTTCATCTGATGACACTAAGAATGCCTGTGAAAAATTTCTTGAAAATGACGTTGATTTGATTGTTTTTTGTGGTGGTGATGGTACAGCTAGGGATGTTTTTTCTGCTGTGAAGGATAGAATTCCTATTCTTGGTATTCCCTCTGGTGTGAAAATGCATTCTGGTGTTTTTGGCATTAATACTAGTGCTGCTGCTAAGATGCTTCATGAGTTTGCTAATAAACGTCTTACCCTTGGTGATGCTGAGATAATGGATTTAGATGAAGAACGTTATCGTAGAGGGGAATGGAATATTAAACTGTTTGGTATTGCAAAGGGCATTGTTGAGCCGATGTATGTTCAGGTTGGTAAAACTGTTTTTGAATCTGTATCTGAAGATGATGTTAGAGAAGAACTTGCCGAGCATATCCTAGATGAGATGAATGAAGATATGGATTATCTTTTTTTTATGGGTTCTGGTGGCACTATTGATTATATCGCAAAAAAAATTGGTGTGGAGAATACCCTGCTAGGTGTTGATGCTGTTTATCAGAAAAAAGTTGTTGGGAAGGATCTAAACGAGAAACAAATACTTGAACTTTTAGACAAGTACCCTAAAGCAAAGGTTATTTTAAGTCCGATTGGTGCTCAAGGGTTTATCCTAGGCAGAGGTAATCTTCAGCTGAGTCCAAAGGTTATTAGAAAGATCGGGATTGATAATATTATTGTTGTTGCTACTCCTTCAAAGCTTACTTCTACTCCTATTCTTCGTGTTGACACGGGTGATAAAAAACTTGATCAGATGTTCAAAGAAAAGGAGTTTATGATGGTTGTAATTGGCTACAGATTAAGTAGAGTTGTTAAAATACAAACCAACAACTTTTAATACATTTATTTATTACACAAAATTCCACTATAGTTTAATCTGATATCTAAGGGAGGTAAAACCGATTATGAAAAGAAATCCAACAGCGTTTTTAAAAGAAGAGTATGAGGAGCTTGTTAAGAAAAATCTTGATTGGAGATTAAGAATACTTGAAAGTGGTTCAACTCCTCACTCAATTGTTGATGGAAAAGAAGTAATCATGCTCTGTTCAAATAACTATTTGAACCTTAGTAACCATCCAAAACTAATTCAAGGAGCTATAGATGCTGCAAAAAAATATGGTGCCGGTTCTGGATCAGTACGAGCAATCGCAGGTACAATGAAACTGCATATGGAAGTAGAAAAAAGATTAGCTAAATTCAAAGGAACAGAGGCAGCTCTAGTCTATCAGACGGGTTTTGCAGCAAATGCTGGACTTATACCGCAACTAGCTGGAAAAGGAGATATTACCATATCCGATGAGCTTAACCATGGAAGTATAATAGATGGAGTACGACTTACAAAAACAGATCGCGCGGTATACAAACATTGTGATATGGGAGAGCTAGAAAAAGTATTAAAAGAAGCGGATAAAAAATACCGTAGAATATTAATCGTCACAGATGGAGTATTCAGTATGGATGGAGATATAGCACCGATGGACAAAATAGTGAAACTAGCAGAGGAATACGGCGCAATGACATATGTAGATGATGCTCATGGTGAAGGAGTAATAGGGCCAGATGGACGAGGAATAGGTGCGCATTTTGGTATAGAGGAAAAAATCGATGTAGAAATGGGAACATTCAGTAAAGCATATGGTGTAGTAGGAGGACTAATAGCAGGATCCAGAGATTTAATAAATTTTGCATACAACAAATCGCGTACATGGCTCCTAAGTGGTTCACATCCACCCGCTGTAGCCGGAGCACAACTAGCGGCGATAGAAGTTCTTGAAACAGAACCTGAACATGTAAAAAGATTATGGGATAATACCAAATATTTCAAAAAAGAACTACAAAACATGGGATTCGACACAGGCTTCAGTGAAACACCAATAACACCGGTAATAGTAGGAGAATCAAGCAAAGCAAAAGAGCTAAGTGATAAACTATTTGAGGAAGGAGTGTTTGCATTACCAATCGTATATCCAATGGTTGCTCGAGATAAAGCAAGAATTCGTACGATGATGAACGCGGGTCTTACAAAAGAAGACTTAGATTTCGCATTAGAAAAATTTGAAAAACTTGGTAAACAACTAAAAATCATCTAAATTTTTTCTAATTTATTATGACAAAAGAAACAAAGATAAATCACGTAGCATTAACATATTCAGATAAAGAAAAAGCAGATGTTTTCTTCAATAAAATTCTAGGTTTAGAACTTAAAAAAACATTTACATTATCACCAGAGTTATCATATCAAATATTTGGGATCAAACAAAAGGTTACAGTTTTTTCATATGAAAATGAGTACATACGATTTGAAATTTATATAACAGATAAAAAAACAGAGCATACATATGATCATACCTGTATTATAGTAAAAAGCTTTGATGATTTTATAAAGAAATGTAAAAAACATGGTTTGAATCCCTTTTTAATTGAGAAAGATGGTAAAAGATATCTTTTTCTGAGGGACTTTAATGGTAATCTTTTCGAGATAAAAGAAGCTTCTATTTGATTCTTCGCCATTTACCTTTCTTT